>CADBCX010000093.1:0-10378 GCA_902793245.1 uncultured Eubacteriales bacterium
ATAAGACGATTTCATCTGTACTCTGCACTCTGTACTCTGATAACTGAAAAAACTGTTCCAAACCGCCGCCCCGCGATGGGCGCGCGTTGATGCATATGTTCAACACCCCATTTGCAAAGGAGGAAGGGACCGCGTATGAAAATCGTCCTGCAAAACCTGACCAAAATCTTCCCCAGCCGCAACAAGAAGAGCAACGAGGAAGTGGTGGCCGTCAACAATTTCAACTTTGAAATCCCCGACGGCAAGCTGATCGGCCTGCTGGGGCCCTCCGGCTGCGGCAAGAGCACCACGCTGTACATGATCAGCGGCCTGCAAAAGCCTTCCAGCGGCAAAATCTTCTTCGGCGACGACGACGTGACCGAGCTCTCCACCGAGAACCGCGGCATTGGCCTGGTGTTCCAGAACTACGCCCTGTATCCCCATCTGACGGTGAAGCAGAACATCATGTTCCCCTTGCAGAACCTGAAGGGCAAGGACAAGCTGGACAAAGACGCGATGCTCAAGCGCACGGAAGAAGCGGCCCGGCTGGTGCAGATCGACCAGCTGCTGGACCGCAAGCCCAGCGAACTGTCCGGCGGACAGCAGCAGCGCGTGGCCATCGCCCGCGCACTGGTGAAAATGCCAAGAGTTTTGCTGCTGGACGAGCCGCTGTCCAACCTGGACGCCCGGCTGAGATTGCAGACCCGCGAGGAAATCCGCCGTATCCAGAAAGAAACGGGCATCACCACCGTGTTCGTGACCCACGACCAGGAAGAAGCCATGAGCATTTCCGATATGATCGTGGTGATGAAAACCGGCATCGTGCAGCAGATCGGCAAGCCCCAGGACGTGTACGACGACCCGGCGAACCTGTTTGTGGCCAAGTTCCTGGGCACCCCGCCCATCAACGTGTTCAACGGCCATGTGAAGGGCGGTACGCTGTACATCGGCTCCGACGCGGTGATGGACATTCAGACTGTAGCCGACCAGGAGGTCATGGTGGGCATCCGGCCCGAAGGCTTTGTGCTCAGCGAGAACGGCCCCCTCAAGTGCAAGCCCGTCAACGTGGAGGTCATGGGCCGCGACGTGAGCATCGTCAGCACCCACGAGGCCAGCGCCAATCCCTTCGTGCGCTCCATCATCAACGCCGACAACAAGGTGGACGTTGCCAGCGAGTTTGTCCGGTACGATATCAAGCCCCATAAGATCTTCATTTTCAACAAGGAAACCGAAGAGCGGATTTATTTTGAGGTGAAGTGATATGGTAGAAAGCAAACAACAATGGAAAGCCTGGCTGTACCTGGCGCCCGCCATTGTGCTGCTGCTGGTGTTCACCGTGTGGCCCATCATCAACACGGTGGCCATGGCATTCATGGAGGACTACAGCGGCCTGGCGAAGATCGGCGGCGAAACCGCGTTCCGGTTCGGCGTGGGCAACTTCGTGAAGGTGGCGGAGAACGTGGAGTTCCAGCAGGCGCTGACCAACACCATCCTGCTGTGCCTCATCACCGTGCCGGTGTCCACCATCCTGGCGCTGCTCATCGCCGTGGCGCTCAACGCCATTAAGCCTTTGCAGAAAGCCTTGCAGACCGTCTTCTTCCTGCCCTACGTGACCAACTCCATCGCCATCGGCATGGTGTTCGCCGCCATGTTCAACGTGATCGGCAGCGTGGGCACCCGCCGCCCGCTGATCAGCAGCTACGGCATCGTGAACGATATTATCCGCTTCTTCGGCGGGAACTGGGTCAACTGGATCAACTCCGGCTCGGAATACTGGGCCAACATGTTCGTGTTGATCGTGTACATCGTCTGGAACGCCCTGCCCTTTAAGATTCTGATTCTGCTGGGCGGCCTCACCAGCATCAACAAGCAGTATTACGAAGCCGCCAAGGTGGACTCCACTCCCCGCTGGCGGGTGCTGACCAAGATCACCGTGCCCCTGCTGTCGCCCATGCTGGCCTACGTGGTCATCACCGGCTTCATCGGCGGGTTCAAGGAGTACACCTCCATCGTGGGTATCTTCGGCGAATCCATGGGCCCGGTGCATGACGCCCACCGCCTGAACACCATGGTCGGGCTGATTTACGACTCCCTGGCCAGCAACAACCAGGGCCGGGCCAGCGCCGCCGCGCTGATTCTGTTCGGCATCATTCTTGTGGTCACCCTCATCAACCTGTGGGTGAGCAAGAAGCGCGTCCACTACTGAGGAAGGAGGGTTCGGTATGTCACAGAATACCATGCAGGTGATGCATGCCCGGGATATGCAGAAAACCTCCGGAAAGCAGAAGGTCACGAAATTCCTGTCCCAGGCGGGCGTGTACCTGTTCCTGCTCATCATGGCGGCCATCGTGCTGTTCCCGTTCTACTGGATGATTATTTCCTCTCTCAAATCCCTGGCGGAATACCGCCTGAGCCCGCCCACCTTCTGGCCCGCCCAGGTGCTGATTTCCAACTATGCCGACGCTTTCACCACGGCCAGCTTAGGCGTGCTGTTCAAGAACACCATGATCGTGGGTATCGTGAGCACGCTGCTGTCCCTGGTCATTACGATCTTTACCGCCTTCGCTTTTGCCCGGCTGGAGTTCAAGGGCAAGGAGCTGCTCTTCGCCGCGCTGCTGGCCACCATGATGATCCCGGGCGAGCTCTTCACCATCACCAACTTCGCCACCGTCACCAACCTGGGCTGGCGCAACACCTACACGGTGCTGATCGTGCCCTTCCTGGTGAGCGTGTTCTACATCTACCTCCTGCGGCAGAACTTCCTGCAAATTCCCAATGAACTGTATTTAGCTGCCAAGGTGGACGGCACCAGCGACCTGAAATACCTCTGGAAGGTCATGGTGCCCCTGGCCCTGCCCACGCTGATTTCCATTACCATCCTGAAAATGATGGGCGCGTGGAACAGCTACATCTGGCCCCGCTTGGTGGCCAACGACGAGGCCCACCGCCTGATCACCAACGGCTTGCGCAACGCCTTCACCGACACCACCGGCGACGTAAACTACCCCGTCCAGATGGCCGCCGTGGCCCTGGTCAGCGCCCCGCTGTTCCTGGTGTTCGTGTTCCTGCGCAAGTACATTATGTCCGGTGTCAGCCGGAGCGGTATCAAAGGATAATTTCCTGGGGGAAACCGCTCTTTGGAGGCCAAAGAGCGGTTTCCCCCAGACCCCCTTCCGAGAAAGCCGAAAGGGGAGTAACCCTTCAACGGTTATTTGGCATTATGCCTGTAACATAAAGAACGATCCAACAAAAGGAAGGAAGGAAAATCAAGATGAAAAAAATCGTCTCCATGCTCCTGCTTCTCGTGATGCTGCTGAGCGTATGCAGCTTCGCCACCGCCGAAGCCGCTCCCGCCTACGACGGCAGCGACGTGACCATCACCTTCTACCACACCATGGGCGCCAACCTGGTCAGCGTGCTGGACGCCTACATCGAAGAATTCAACAAGCTGTATCCCAACATTCACGTGCAGTACACCGCCGTGGGCAGCTATGACGACGTGCGCGATCAGGTGTCCACCGAAATCACCGTGGGCACCCAGCCCAACATCGCCTACTGCTATCCCGACCACGTGGCTCTGTACAACCTGGCCAAGGCTGTGCAGACCCTGGACAAATTCATCGACAGCGACGCGGTTGTGACCCGTGCCGACGGCACCACCGAGATCCTGGGCCTGACTGCCGAGCAGAAGGCTGACTTCATCGAAGGTTATTACAACGAGGGCCTGCAGTTCGGCGACGGCAAGATGTACACCCTGCCGCTGTCCAAGTCCACCGAAGTGCTGTACTACAACAAGACTTTCTTCGACGCCAACGGCATCGAAGTGCCCAAAACCTGGGACGAGCTGGAAGCCGTCTGCGCCAAGATCGTGGAGATCGACCCCATGAGCATCCCGCTGGGCTATGACAGCGAAGGCAACTGGTTCATCACCATGACCGAACAGCTGCAGACCCCCTATACCAGCGCCACCGAACCCCACTTCCTGTTCAACACCCCCGAGAACCAGGCGTTCGTGAAGCAGTTCCGCGAGTGGTATCAGGAAGGCTACCTGACCACCCAGAAGCTCTACGGCGCTTATACCTCCGGCCTGTTCACTTCCACCGGCGATATCAAGAGCTACATGAGCATCGGTTCCTCCGCCGGCGCCACCTACCAGCGTCCGAACAAGGGCGACGACGGCAATTATCCCTTTGAAGTGGGCATCGCCACCATCCCCCAGGCCAATCCCGATAACCGCAAAGTCATCTCCCAGGGCCCCTCTCTGGTGATGTTCAAAAAAGACAACGAGCAGGAAACGATCGCTTCCTGGCTGTTCATGAAGTTCCTCACCACCAACGTGGAATTCCAGGCGGAATTCTCCATGGCCTCCGGCTATGTGCCCGTCATCAAGTCCGTCGCCGACAATGAAGTGTACGCCGACTTCCTGAGCAAGGCCGACGGCGGCGACTACGTGTCCGCTCTGAGCGCCAAGGTCTGCTTGGAGCAGCAGGACGCTTACTACACCTCTCCCGCCTTTAACGGCTCCTCCACCGCCCGTGACGAAGTGGCCGCGCTGCTGCCCGCCTGCCTGACCATCCCCGACGGCAGCGACGTGGACGCCGAAATCGAGAAGGTCTTCCAGAACGCCATCGACAAGTGCAATTACAGCCTGTAAGGGGCTGAGAGGAGGGCAACATGAAGTATTGCAAACAGCGAACCATTGCCCTCCTGACCGTCCTGCTGCTGGCGGTTTCCTTCTGTATGACCGGAAACGCTGAACTGGCCACCTGCGTGGACTGGGCCGGTTCCGTGAGCCTGGACATGCAGTCCGAAACCGCCAAGCAGGAGGTCACGGTCAGAACCTTCGTGGACGGCGACACCACCCACTTTGACGTGCCGCTGACCATTTCCCCGAACGGCAAGCTGGAAGCCCGCTATATCGGCATCAACACCCCGGAATCCACCGGCAGGATCGAGGAATGGGGAAAAGCAGCGTCCAGGTTCACCAAGGAAAAGCTGGCAAGCGCCGATTCCATCCTGATTGAATCGGACAGCGAAACCTGGAACCTGGACTCCACCTCCGTCCGGTATCTGGTGTGGGTTTGGTATCGGCCCGCCGGGGAAACGGCCTACCGCAACCTGAACATTGAACTGCTGCAAAACGGCCTGGCCCTGGGCTACAACGCCGGTGGAAACCGCTACGGCGACATCTGCCAGGCCGCTATCGCCCAGGCGCAGGCCAACAAGCTGCATATCTACTCCGGCGAGAAGGATCCCGATTTCTTCTACGGCGACGCCATCGAGCTGACCATCAAGGAGCTGCGGCTCCATCCCGAAGCCTACGAGGGCAAGAAGGTGGCTTTCACCGGCATCATCACCGTGAACCACAACAAGGCGGTGTTCATCGAGGACTTCGATGAGGAATCGGGCCTGTATTTCGGCTTCACCGCTTTTTACGGGAACAACATGAGCGCCGGAGGCCTGGATGTGCTGCACGTGGGCAACGAAGTCCGCATCGTGGGCACGGTGCAGTATTACGAGAAAGGCCAATCCTGGCAGGTGGCCGGCCTCAACTACCGCATGATGAAGCCCAACGACCCCGGCAACATCCAAAAACTCAGCGAGGGCCACGAACCCGCGTGGACGGAAATTGACCCGGAAACCTTCTGGCAGTCCGCCGTCATCGAAGACGAATCCTATCCCTTCGCCTGCCTGGCGCTGGATACCTCCGTTTCCATGACGGTGAAAGCCAAGCTGATCGAAGCGAATCCCGACGGCCTGTTCTGCCTGGAATGCAGCGACTGCGGAGAGGACAGCGTGAAAGTGTATACGCCGCCGCTGTATGACGAAACGGGACGGATGCTTTCAGCGGAGGATTTTGAAACCGTCGTGAACGAGGAACGCGGGATTACGACATCCAAAATCATTCGGGTTCATGGCATCGTGAGCCGCGTCAACGACGAATCCTGTATCCGCGTTTACACCCAGGAGGGCATCACCTTCCTGGACTAAATTAAAGGAGAAAAAACAATGAAGAAAATGCTGGCTCTGCTGGTGGCGCTGTGCATGGTACTGAGCCTGTGCCCCGCCCTGGCCGAAGAAACCCAGGAACTCAAGGACGCCCGCAGCTACATCAACCTGATGTACAAGAACAAGCCTGCCTCCACCCCCAAGGACTATGAAGTGATCGGTTCCGTGCCCGGCGACAGCGAAGTGTTCACCGTGGAATGGACCACCGATTCCGACACCATCGCTGTTGTCCGCGAGGAAAGCGGCCTGGTGAAGATCGACGTGGATGAAAACAACCCCAAGGAAGTCAGCTACAAGCTGACCGCCACCATCCTGGACGCGGCTGGAAATTCCGTGCAGATTTCCTTTGACCGGCTGGTGCCCGCCGCCATCAACCTGGACCTGATGACGGAAGAGGAAATCGTGAACCTGGCTTACACCCTGGAGGACGGCGACAAGCTGCCCGCCATGACTGCCCTGACCGGCAAGATCGTGGCCATTCCCTCGCCCTACAGCGAAGAATACAAGAACATCACCGTCAACATCCAGGTGGGCGATCTGGCCGATAAGCCCATCCAGTGCTACCGCCTCACCGGCGATATTGCCGCTTTCCTGGAAGAGGACATGGAAATCGCCGTGGCGGGCATCATTAAGAACTACAAAGGCACCATTGAATTCGACAAGGACTGCGTGATCATCCCCACCATGTACGCCCAGTCTGCCCGGGTGGCCCTGTTCGCCCACGGCACCCTGGAAGACGGCGCGGCCATGAGCCGTCCCTCTACCATGAAGGGCCTCGTCGTCGCCATTCCCTCCGCGTACAGCGAGGAATACAAGAACATCACCGTCAACATCGCCGTACCCGGCCTGGAAGACTATTTCGTGCAGTGCTACCGCCTCTCCGGTGAAGGCGCGGAAACCCTGAAAGAGGGCGACGTCATTACCGTCAGCGGTACCATCAAGAACTACAAGGGCACCATCGAATTTGACAAGGGCTGCACCCTGGATCACATCATGACCGACGATGAACTCATTGCCGTAGCGTTCGGCGACGCGGAGGATCTGGATGGCCTGGGAGCTCTGCTGGGCGGCTTGCTGGGCGGCGAAGGCGAATCCGGTGAAGGACTGGAAGCTCTGCTGGGCGGCTTGCTGGGCGGCAGCGACAGCGGCGAAGAGCAATCCGCCGAATCCGCGGTGATGGGCTTACTCAATCAGCTGGGCGTTGACACCACCGGGATGGAAGAAGAAATCACCTCCGCCGTGGGCGAAGTGAAATCCAAGCTGTCTGATCTGGGCTCCTCCGCGAAAGGCCTGTTCGGCTCCGTGAAGGAAAGCTTGGGCAGCGGGCTGAACAAGCTGGGCGACAGCCTGGGCGCTTTCCTGGATGATATCAATGGAAGCGTGGAACAGGTCAAGGACAGCGCCGGTTCTGAATTGCAGGAAATGCGTGCGAAGCTGGAAGAAGAGTACAATAAGGCCGTCGAAGCGGATCCCGAAAGCCAGGACGCGAAAATTCTGGGCGAACTGCTGGAAGCCTCGAAGAGCATCGTGGAAGATGACCAGGAATCCGTCAAGGCATTCTTCGGCAAGGTGATTGAAATCCTGTTTACCGAATTCAAATAAACCTTTATCATCAAAAAAGGGCCGCGGCAGCGCGGCTCTTTTTTTTTCGGCTGTTCCGCCGGATTCGACTTTCTTTTTACCCTGGTTCGACGCCTGTTTGCGTACACAGACGCTATGATGACTGTATTCATGGGGGATGGAGGCGGCAGCGTGGAACAAGTAGATGTCGATCTGGAATCACCACAGGTCAAACGGTATAAAACATGGAATCCGGCCCGGAAACAGCCGCGGAGAAGCGTGCGGGAATCGGCGATTGCCCTGCTCCGTACACTGCCAATGACCGGACTGTTCTTTTTGCTCAGCCTGGCCCAGTGCTTTTCAGTGCCTTCCACCTTCGCGATCAGCGCGCTCATGGCGCTGCTGTGCGAAAACGCGCGTCCCAAGGGCGCATTCCTGGGCATGGCGGCGGCGCTCATCTTTCGGGCGGTATGGCGCCTGCCCCTGGACGCGGGCCAATTTGGAGCGTGCCTGTGCTGCTATGTGTTCGTGCGCCTGATTCGGAAAACCGAAGGGCAGATGTATCTGCTGCTGACCGCTTTGCTGATTGGCCGGGCGTTTCCGGGCATCCTTGCGTCGCCCGACGGACAGGCTGTGATTCTGTATGCATCCGGCGTGGTGCTGGGATTGGCCTCCTTCCCGGCCTTGCGGCGATGCGCGCAGCTTCGCCGGGACAGGCCGGCAAAAATCACCCAGGACGACCTGCTGTGCCTGTTCCTGCCTTTCCTGCTGACAATCGCAGGCTTGGGGCGGCTGTCGCTGTTTGAAGTCAATTTGGGCTATCTCAGCGCCGCGATGTGCGTGCTGACGGTATCCTGGCTCTGCGGCGGCGCGTGGGGGATGTGCATGGGCCTGGGCTGCGGGCTGGCTCTGCTGGTCAGCGGACAAAGCGCTTTGCTGCTGGTGAACCTGACCTTTGGCGCGGTGCTGGCCGGGCTGTTCCAGGGCAGGAGCAGGCCGCTGGCTGCTCTGGTGTTTTTTCTGGGGGCCATCGTGTCCACCTACCTGATTGCCGGGCGGTTTTATTCCTTCCTGTTGGCGGCGGAATTGGCCGCGGCAGTCGGCTTCTGTCTGCTTCCGGCGCGTTTGCTGAGCCGGCTGGGACGGCGGGCCCGGCAGGTGAGCTGGTTTGCGCCGCGTGAAAACGCCTACTTGCGCATGCGAATGGACCAGTGGCTTCGGGCGGTGGAGCATATGGCGGACGCGCTGCCTTCGCCGCGGATCGCGCCTGCGGAAAAGGAGGAGGAATGCGCCGCGCTGACGGAGGAGCTTTGCGCGGATTGTGACCGGCTGCCCATCTGCTGGCACGACAACGCCGATCAAACCCAGGCGGGCATGGAAGCGCTGGCGGAGAGAAACGGAAGCGCGGAAGATTATCTGACCGTGATCAACCGCTGTTTTTCCCAGTGTCCGCGCATCGGGCGTCTTCCTGAATTGCTCGGGCGGCTGGATGAAGACCGCGAAAAACGGACGCGGCAGGCCATCTGCGCGGAATATGACCGGGAAATGATCTGCACGCATCTGAACGCCATCGCTCACGCCGTGCGTTCCATCGCGCTGGAAGGCGGCGAAGGCGGCGAGGAAGCGGCTTGGCTGTCGAAAACGGAATCCGCGCTGCAGGCATTGCGATTTCCGGGCCATGCGGCCTTCGCGAAAAGCGAGGATGGCCACCTGCTTCTGGGCTTGCGCTGCGACCCGCTGACCCTGCCGCTGCCGCCGGGAAACGATCTGGCGACGCGGCTGAGCCTGCAGCTGCGTACGCCGCTGGCCATCGTGCGGCAGGAACCGGGCCGGGTGGTGCTGGAGGAGGAACCGCCCATGACCCTCGCCACCGGCATGGCTACTGCCTGCGCCGTCAGCCGGGAAAGCAGGCATCGCCCGCCCCGGAAACCCGACAACGGCGACGCCGTGCTGACCCGGAGCCTGCCCGGCGGCCATGAGCTGCTGGCGCTCAGCGACGGCATGGGCCATGGCGCGGGCGCGCAGGAGGAAAGCAGGAAAACCCTGGAGCTTTTGTCCCTGTGCCTGGAAGCGGGCTATACGCGAAGCCAGGCCATGACAGCCGTGAACGGGGCCATGCTCTCCGCTACCGGGGGAGAAAAGTTCGCCACGGTTGACCTGTGCGTGATGAATCTGTGGACGGGGGAGGCGGTGATGAACAAGCTGGGGGCCTGCGCTTCTTATATTCTGCAGGGGCAGAAGATGCAAACCGTGGAAGGCGCCGCCCTGCCGCTGGGCATCATCGAGCATGCGATGCCCATGGAGTACAGCTTCACCCTGGGAGAAGGCGATTTGCTGCTGCTGGTCAGCGACGGCGTGACGGACGCTCTTTCCGACGACAACGAAATTCCCGGGATTTTATTGCACAACCGGGAACAAACGCCCCAGCTGATCGCCGACGCCCTGCTGCGGGCGGCGCTCCTGCGGCAGGACGGCCTGCCCTCCGACGATATGACCGTGCTGTGCGCCAAGGTGACAGCCCGGGAACGGCGAAAAAAACAATAACCGCGTGTCTCCGCCGGAGATGGTGGGCGGGAGGCTGCCGTCAGCGCGACAGTTTTTCCATCACATCGATCCCCGTGTTTTCCCCTTGTTCTCCCAGCCAGAACGCGGGCAGATCGGGCATTATTTCCTTCGTCCATGCTGGCAACGGAGCCGGAAGATGCAGCCCGATCGGCTTTCGGTTCAGGATCACGTCCACGTAATCCTGAATGCAGCGTAAGGGTTCATCCAGAACCACCCCGGCCAGGTTTTCCTTTCTCATCATAGCCGCCCAGTGATTGTCCGACCC
>CADBCX010000093.1:10409-12204 GCA_902793245.1 uncultured Eubacteriales bacterium
CCATACCGCATGGCCAGGATGTTCCAGTTCATTTCGTTGCCGGAATTATAGCCTTCCACGGCATCCGACATCTGGGGAGACAGGTAGATCGTGTGGTTGTAGCTCCTTGCGCGGAAGGGGTGCGCCTGCACCACGCAGCCCCCGGCGGCGCGGACGAAATCGTACTGCTGCTTCCTGCTCCAGTTCGGCATGTCCGGATGCTCCGCCATCCAGCTTTCATCCGGGCCGTAAATCAGGTATTCGTCCCCGTCCACGTTTTCTTCCCAGCCGAAGAACACGGGAAAGCCCCGCTTTTCCCCTTCGTTGCGGGCGTCCTCGTAGCCCGCGCAGAAGCGGTGAATGAATTCCTTCCAGGGCAGCGAGCGGTCCACGCCGCAGTTGCCCCGGTAAAAGTGGTCGGTGATGATGATGCCGGAATAGCCCGCGTCGATGTATTTCTGAATGTAGTCTCTTCCGGGCGAGCGTCCGCAGGCGCTGGCCTGGTTCGTGTGCATATGGGTTTCATAGATGTACGGCATGTGCGGCTCCTTATGCAAGAAACAGGCTGCCGGCGCAGCTCGCGCCGGCAGCCCGGGGGAAACATGGTTACTTGAAGAATTCGTTGTTCAGGTCCGTGATGACGGGCTCCCAGATCGCCCGGTTCTGCTCCAGGAAATTGTTCCATTCAGCGGCCACGTCGGCGTCCTTGAGCATGATGATGCGGGTGATTTCATCCGCGAACTTCAGCGAGAACTGGGACTTGGCTTCGCTGGCAAAGAATTCGTAGTCGTAATCCAGCGGGATGATATAGCCCTTTTCCTTGGCGGCGTAAACCGCTTTGATCTGGTTCACCACCAGCTTTTCATTGGAAGGATTGACGAAGGAATAGTCATCCGGCAGGATGCCCAGGGAGCGGAAGATGTTGTAGCTGTTGTACAGGTCGGGCGTGGAGGGATAGTTGCCGTTGGCGTCCTTTTCGGTCAGCATCTTCACGTCGCCGTTTTCATCGTATTCCCAGGTTTCGCCGGGAACGCCCACCACGACGGTCAGCTGGCCGTCCTGGGTGCAGGTCCAGTTCATGAGGGTCAGGATGCGGTCCAGCTTTTCCGGGGAGATGTCGGGATTGAAGAACGTGGCGCTCCAGTAGTTGGCGGCTTCGTTGGTATGGGCCACGCCGTCGTTCGTCGCCATGGCGGCCACGCCGATGCAGTCGTCGGAACTGAGGCCGGTGCTGGAATCGAAGGTAACCTTATAGCCGTGATAGGAGGAGATGGCGCCGTTGTGCATCATGCAGGCGGCGATGCCGGAGGTGAATTTGTTGGTGGTATCGGAAATGGCGTTGAGGTAGAAGTCCGGGTCCACAATGCCCTTCTGATACCAATCCCGGCCAAAGCTGATCCAGTCGATCACGGCGGGGTCGGAGGCCGCCAGCTTGTAATGGCCGTCCTCCTTCATGAAGGCGTCGTAATCCACCTCGGCGAACTGCATCAGGAAGTTGGAATAGTAATCCGAGTCGGTGCTGAAGCCGATGGTCGCGCCGTTGCCCGCCAGGTCGTTTTCAACCGCGCCCTTGCACAGCGCCTCGATCTGGGCCAGGGTGACGGTATCGCCGAAGGGCTCCATGCCCAGCTTTTCCACCCAGTCTTTGCGGTAATACAGCGTCTGGTTGCTCACCACGGTTTTCATGCCGCTGAACCGGGCGAAGGTGGCGTGGGGAATGGCGTACATCACGCCGTCGATGTGCAGCTTGTCATACAGGCCGCTGACCTTCACCATCTCATACAGGTCGGGATACTTTTCTTCCCAGCCGTCAGGC
>CADBCX010000094.1 GCA_902793245.1 uncultured Eubacteriales bacterium
AATGACAGGATAAAGACCCAACGCAGGATAAGCCGTTTCGCCGTTTTGTCTGCGGATGTCATTCTGATTCATCACCTTTCCGACCGGTTAATGAATGGCTGCCTTCAGCCGTAGCGGTATTTCTTTCTTTTGCCAATCATAAATCCGAAAGAAACAAAGAATGCCAATACTTCACTTGCGACAAGGGAATACCATACGCCATCCAACTTCCAGATCATCGGCATCACAATGATACATACCGTTGGCAGAACCAGGGAGCGCATAAAGGAAATGGCCGCTGATACTGCTCCGTCGTTGAGCGCCGTAAAGAAGTTTGATGTATAGATGTTGAACCACATCAGCAGGAATGGCACTGCACAGATCACGAAAGCGCGCACTGTCAGATCCAGCAGTTCAGGATCATAACCGACAAAAACAGCCGAGAGGGGGCGCGCAAGCAGGATCGCCAGCGTAGTCAGCACGACGGCGGAAGCCGCCAGCAGGACCATGCTCCTTTTCAGGATGTTCTTCATTTCCGGATGATTCTGCGCTCCGTAATGATATCCCATGATCGGGGAGCAACCCTGCGAATAGCCCATGAATACGCCGATGAACACAAAAGCCACATACATCACGACGCCGTATGCCGCCACGCCGTCTTCGCCTGCGTAAGTCATCAGCTGCCGGTTATACAGGATCCCGGTGATCGATCCGGATACCATGGACAGCATCTCCGAAGCGCCGTTCATGCAGGATTTCAGCATGGGCCGAAGCTCGATGCGGGTGCGGATAAAGCGCAGCGCTGAGGTATTCCTTTTGCTCAGGAACCAGATAAGCGGAATCACGGAGGCGACACACTGACTGAGCCCCGTCGCCAGGGCGGCACCGGCGATTCCGAGCTTCAGCACAGCCATAAACACGAAATCCAGTACCATATTCGTGATTCCCGCGGCAATGACCACCGCAAACGCTAATTGCGGCTTTTCAGCAACGATCAGGTAGCTTTGAAAGGTGTACTGGGCCTGAAGCGCCAGATTGAAGAGCAGACAGATGCTCCCGTAAAAACACCACGTCGCCGATCATGTTGTCCGTCGCGCCAAACAGGCGCGCCACAGGACGAATGCTGATGATGCCAATGCCGGTACAGAGGACGCTCGTTCCAAGCATCAGGTACATCATCATGGTGAAGTAGCGGCTGGCTCTTTTGCTGTCGCCTTCGCCCAGCGTTTTCGCGACAAGTGCGCTTCCGCCAACGCCGAGCATGGCTCCGATACCGCCAAGGATCATCAGGAACGGAATGATCAGATTGACCGCCGCAAAGGCCGTCTTACCGACATAATTCGAGATAAAGAAGCCATCCACCATGCCGTAGATGGAGGTGAAGATCGTCATGCCGACAGAGGGCAGTGTGAAGCGGATCAGCGTCCCATACATCAACAAGGAGCTTCAGCGTGTCAAGAAAGCTACGATGAATACGCTGGAATCAAAGGACATTATCTTCACCTTCCCTGAGCAGGGAATTAAGAATTCGACCGCGCTGGTTTTGAAAAAGCCGAAAACCACAACCAGCAACCGTAAGGTATTCCTTCCCAAGACGGTTGCCGAAATGCTGGTGGCATGGAAGATGGAGCAGGATGCAACCATTGAGGCACTCGCTGATGAATACATGAAGTTCAATCTTGTAATCGCCACACCGGTAGGAATGCCTACAGAATCCTCTGTCATTCGTAAGGCCATGAAGAATCTGATCGAGGAAAATGATCTGCCCCCGGTCGTGTTCCACAGCCTCCGCCACTCCAGTATTACCTACAAGCTGAAGCTGACTGGCGGTGACATCAAGGCCGTTCAGGGCGACTCCGGCCATGCGCAGGCGGCCATGGTAGCCGATCAGTACTCTCATATCCTTGACGAGAATCGCCGTACCAATGCTGAGCTGATCGAAAAGGCATTCTATGCTGGCAAAGGCTCAGAGCCTGATGCCTCCTCTGACGGCAAGAAGAAGATCGCAGAAGCAGCGGAAACTGAGAAGCAGGGAAGCGTGAGCCCTGAACAGCTGGCAAAGCTTCTTACTAACCCTGAAGTGATCAATATGTTGAAAGTTTTATCAAAAACAATCGGAAATTAGGGATTGCACAGGGCGATCGCTTATTGCAAATTAATTAAGTAATTATTACAATTATATTACCAAAAGGGTTCTTTTTTCTGGATCATTCTCTCTCAGATAAAGAAAGTTTTCTTCCCCGTCTTTTCATATCGGTAGTTGCGGATCCACAGCAGGATATCCACCGTGACCATGACGGTATTGATGATATAGAAGATGAATGCGAGATTATAGTTGTGCGCCACGATCTTGCCGCAGATACCGCAGATATACCCTAAAAGGATAAAGCAGCTGAAAAAGATGCTTTTTCCGCCGGTAGACCAGCTTTTGTACATGCGCGCGATGGACAGGGGCCAGGAAATGCCAAAGCAAAGGATCATGATGGTTTCCAGGATGGTGGCAGTATTCATTGAATTCACCTCGTTGTTCAGTTCGTGCGGCATTTTTCCAGCAATCCGCGTTCAGACAGGCTCTTTACCAGCGCATCGCCGATCCGGTCCGGCGTGAGCGCGACTTCCACTCCGGCAGCGCGCAACGCTTCGATCTTGCCCGCTGCGGTACCCTTGCCGCCGGAGATGATGGCCCCGGCGTGGCCCATGCGCTTGCCTGCCGGGGCGGACAGCCCGCCGATAAAGGCGGCCACGGGCTTGGTCATTTTCCTTTTGATGTATTCAGCGGCTTCTTCTTCGCCGCTGCCGCCGATCTCGCCGTTCATGACCACCGCATAGGTATCCGCGTCCGCTTCAAATGCCTCCAGCGCGTCCACGAAGCCTGTCCCCCGGATGGGATCGCCGCCGATGCCCACCACCGTGGATTGCCCGATCCCACGGTCAGAAAGCTGTTTGACGGCTTCATAGGTCAGAGTACCGGAACGGGAAATGATCCCCACATGGCCTTTGCGGTGGATATAGCCGGGCATGATGCCGATCTTACATTCGCCCGGCGTGATGATGCCCGGGCAGTTGGGGCCGATGAGCCTGGTATTGGTTCCCGCCAAATAACGCTTGACCCGCTCCATATCCAGGATGGGAATGCCCTCTGTGATGCACACCACCAGTTCGATCCCCGCGTCCGCCGCCTCCAAGATAGCGTCCGCCGCAAAGCGGGGCGGCACATAGATCACCGAGGCGTTGGCTTCGGTGGCTTTTTTAGCCTCCGCCACCGTTTGAAACACCGGCACGCCAAGCAGCGTCTGGCCGCCCTTGCCGGGGGTAACGCCGGCGGCGATCTTTGTGCCGTAAGATAGCATCTGTTCCGTGTGGAACGCGCCCTGTTTGCCGGTGATGCCCTGCACGATCACCCTCGTATTTCCATCGACCCAGATGCTCATGCCCCGTCGCCCCCCGTCCATGCCGCGGCTTCCACTGCCTTGCGCGCGCCGTCGGCCATATTCTCCGCGGCGATGATTTTTAGATTGGAAGCCGCCAAAATCTGCTTGCCCAGTTCAACGTTCGTTCCTTCCAGCCGCACGATCAGCGGAATGGAAATACCCATTTCCCGGGCGGCCGCCACCACGCCCTCCGCAATGACGTCGCACTTCATGATGCCGCCAAAGATATTGACAAAGATCGCGCGAACGTTTTCATCCGAAAGCAGCAGTTCAAACGCCGCCTGCACCTTTTCTTTGGAGGCGCTGCCGCCCACGTCTAAAAAATTGGCCGGTTCGCCGCCGAAATGCTGGATGATGTCCATGGTCGCCATGGCCAGCCCCGCGCCGTTGACGAGACAGCCGATGCTGCCGCTTAAGCTCACAAAATTCAAATCATATTGGGAGGCCCGGTATTCCCGCGGGTCTTCCTCGTCGGTGTCCCGCAGCTCTTTCAGGTCCGGGTGCCGGAACAGGGCGTTGTCGTCAAAGGTCACTTTCGCGTCCAAACATATGAGTTGTCCATCGACCGTCAGCACCAGGGGGTTGATCTCCACAAGCGAGCAATCCTTTTCCCGATAAAGCCGCGTCATGGAGTCAAGCAGCGATATGAGTTCCTTCTCATTTTCACCGGTCAGCCCTAATACACCGGAAACCTGCAATCCTTCATAGCGCTTGAAGCCTTCCACCGCGGAAACGGGGACACGGGCGATGCGTTCGGGGTGGGTCCGGGCGGTTTCTTCGATCTCGGTACCCCCGTCCGCGGACGCGATGATCACCAAGCAAGCGTTTTCATGGTCGCCGGTCACGCTCAAGTAAAACTCTTTTTTCACCTCCACGGCCGGGGTGACCAGCAGCTTGCGCACCAGCTTGCCTTCCGGTCCCGTCTGATTGGTCTTAAGCCGCATGCCCAACATTTCCCCGGCGATGGCGCGCGCCTCGTCCGCGTTTTCCGCCAGCTTGACGCCGCCCGCTTTGCCGCGTCCGCCAGAATGGACCTGCGCTTTCAGCACGCAGCGGCCGTACTTTTCCGCGGCCGCCGCGGCCTGCTCCACAGTGGCGGCCACTTCTCCCGGGGGTACGGGCGCGCCGTACGCGCCCAGCAGTTCCTTGGCTTGATACTCATGGATTTTCATTGCTTCGCACCTTTTTTCTTTTCGGAACGGGCTGCCGGGGCGTTCCCCTCCCCAGGAACGGCAGACGCCAGCTTCACGCCCTCCGCCAGCGCCTTTAGATTGATCTCCTCCGTACCCCGGGGGATATGGAGCGAGGCGGCCTTCTTTAGTGTCTCCATGTCCGTAATGCCCAGCAGTGCGTTGATGCACCCCACAGCCAGCACATTCGCGGTCTGGGCGCGGCCCACCGTCTCTTTGGCCGTGCGCAGGATGGGAAGGCGAAGTACCCGGTGGCCGTTCAAATTCTCCGGCACAGTAAGGCCCTCGTCAACGAGCACCAGGCAGTTTTCGGGGAGCGCGCGGGTGTAGGTATCCAGCGCCTTCTGGGTCAGCGCCATGAGGAAGGTGGGCTGCTGCACCTTGGTAAAGCCGATGGGATCGTCCGAGATGAGCGTCTCCGCTTTACAGGCCCCGCCGCGCGCTTCCGGGCCATAGGACTGGCTCTGGGCGGTGTATTTTCCTGACTGGACGGCCGCTTCCGCTAAGATGACCGAAGCGAGGATCACGCCCTGGCCGCCGCTGCCCGCCAGACGAAGCTCCATTTTACTCATTTGCTTCACGCTCCTCTGCCAGCTTCTTGATCAGCATATCGTATTTATAAGTAAATTCTGGATACTGGGCATGATGCAGCAGGCCGATGACCAGCTTGTCCTTCAGCTGCTCCGGGTCCATCTTGGCCGCCTGCTCCACCGTGACCCCATGATCCCGCTGCCACTTCATCATTTCTACAGCGTCGCCTTTTTTATTCTTGCGCCCGTAATAGGTGGGGCAGATGCTGGCCACGTCGATAATGGAAAAGCCTTTGTTGCGGATGCCGTCCTGGATCAGGCCGATGGTCTGCTGCACATGGTACGCGCTGCCCCGGGCGGCATAGGAAGCGCCCGCCCCGTAGGCCAGACCCGCGATATCGAAGGAACGGTCCAGATTGCCGTAAGGGGCGGTGGTGCCGTAAGCGTTGGTAGGCGTGGTGGGGCTGTACTGCCCGCCCGTCATGCCGTAAGTGCTGTTGTTCATCACCACCACGGTAAGCCCGATGTTCCTCCGGGCCGCGTGGATCAGGTGATTGCCCCCGATGGCGGAAATGTCGCCGTCCCCAGCGATCACGATGACCTCCAGCTCGGGATTGGCCAGCTTGATGCCCGTAGCGAAGGCAATGGCCCGGCCGTGGGTGGTGTGGATCGTATTGAAGTCCATGTAGCCCGCCGCCCGGGAGGAGCAGCCGATGCCCGAAACGATCACGGTCTGGTTGCGGCTCAGGCCCAAGTTCTCAATGGCCTGCGCCACGTCGCGCATGATGATGCCGTTGCCGCAGCCGGGACACCAGATTTGCGGCAAATGCTCTGGACGCATGTACTTATAAATCAGGTTGGACATTTGTTTTGTCCGGGAAGCCGCGTTTACGTCGCCTGTATTGACTTTCATTTACGCTTCCTCCACTTTCTGCAGGATCTCCTGCGGTGTAATCACAGCGCCGTTGTACTTTCCCACAAAAGCGACGGGGCAGGCACCGCGGGTCAGTCTCTCCACTTCCAGTACGATCTGGCCGCAGTTATGCTCGGCCACCACGATTTTTTTAAGCCCGCCCAGCGCCGCGGTCAGTTCCCTTTCCGGGAAGGGCCAGATGGTGACGGGGCGGAAGATGCCGCAGCGGACTCCCTTAGCCCGCGCCATTTCCATGGCGGTCTGCGCCGCGCGCATGGTGCCGCCGTAACAAACGATGGCCACGTCGGCGTCGTCCATGTTGACCTGTTCGTAACGGACGATGTCCTTGTAGTTGTCCGAAATCTTGTGCATCAGCCGGTACATCAGCTTCTCCGCTTCCTCGGTGGAGTTGGTGGGGAAGCCCGATTCGTCATGGATCAGGCCCGTGATGTTGTAGCGCTGGCCGCAGCCGAAGGGCGCCATCTGGGGGACCATCTGGCCCTTTTTCTCGTTCATATGGTACGGCTTGCGTTTCGGATCGGGAAACTGCACCGTGGGCCGGTTGACGATGGTGATATCCTCCGCTTCCTTCATCTGCATGCCCTCGCGCAAATGCCCGATGATCTCATCCATCAGGAAAATCACCGGCGTCCTGTACCTTTCGGACAGGTTAAAGGCGCGGATCGTCTGGTAATACGCTTCCGTGACCGAGGAAGGGCTGATCACGATGATCGGGTGATCTCCGTGGGTCCCCCAGCGGGCCATCATCACGTCGCCCTGGGACGGGGAAGTTGGCATGCCCGTAGAAGGACCCATGCGCTGCACGTCCACCACCACGAGGGGGATTTCCGCCAGGCAGGCGTAGCCCAAGTTTTCCTGCTTTAAGGAAAAACCGGGGCCGCTGGTAGCGGTCATGGATTTTACGCCCGCCACCGACCCGCCGATGGCGCAGGCGATGGAGGCGATCTCATCTTCCATCTGAATGAATTTCCCGCCCACCTGGGGCAGACGGTAAGCCGAAAGCTCGGCGATCTCGGTGGAAGGGGTGATGGGGTAACCCGCGAACAGCCGCATACCGGCGGCAATCGCGCCTTCCACACACGCTTCGTTTCCCTGCATCAATACGACTTGATCCACTGGTTCGCATCTCCTTCCGGCTCTTCTTCGTTGATATAAATCGCGTAATCCGGGCAGCGAAGCTCGCATTGTCCGCACAGTACACATTCCGCGTCCTTGACGCGCTGCACCTTATCGTTCACGATCTCCAGCGCTCCTTTGGGACAGAACGCCGCGCAGATTCCGCATCCCTTGCACCAGTTCGGGTTCAGGATCAGTTCCTTTTTGACCGTCATAATCTGCCTCCTATACCACATCATTCATATCGATCTATTTTTTTATCGCGTCTTTCTGATAAGTATTATACCTCATTCCAATCACAAATTAAAACAGTTTTTATATCGTAGTTTTCACAAGCATTATTTTGTGATATAATTTCAACGAAGAACAGGGGGCGGTCGAATGAATTTTCAGAACATGGAATACTTCATGATGGCGGCGGAAACGGGCAACATCACCCGGGCCGCTGAACGATTGCACATCAGCCAGCAAGCGCTGAGCGACTGCATATCACGCATGGAATCGGAACTGGGCTGTCGGCTGTTTGAACGCCGGCAGGGGCTGGAACTCACCTACGGCGGACGCCAGTACCGAGCGGCGGTGAAACGGATGCTGGATTTGTACAAGCAAACAGTGGTCATGCTGAACGACATCAACGAAAATATCCGCGGGGAACTGCGCGTCGGCATTTCATACACCCGGGGTCAGGCGATCCTGCCCATGGTGCTGCCGGAATTCGTGCGCCGATTCCCCCTGGTGGAGCTTTCCGTACAGGAGGACAGTACACAGATGCTGGAAAGCCTGCTGGAGCGCGGAGAAATCGACGTGATGATCGGCTTTGCCCCGTTCCGCATCGACCGGGCGGAATCGTTCCCTTTGATGAAAGACCGCCTCCATCTTGTCATCCCAAAGATCCTGCTGCGGGATCGCTGGAGCACCACGGAGCAGATCGAAGCCCGCCTGTCTGCCTTCCGCGCGGATCACGATATCTCCATATTCCGCGATTTTCCTTTCGTCATGCTCAAGGAGGGGGACCGCATCCGCACCATCATGGATCAGGCGTTTAAAAAAGCGCGAATCAAACCGCTGATCAAATTTGAAACCAACAATACGCAGACAGCCATGGCCCTCGCCGCCGAGGGCATCGGGATCGCCGTATGCCCGGAGCTTTACCTCAACAGCAATTATGTGGCTTCAGGCACAGCCGGGTCGTATATCCGCCAGTTGGTCGAGGTATGTCCCCTGTTCGACGATTCCCTTTCAGACACCATCGCCATCGGATACAACAAGGACCGTTATTGCAGCAAGACCGCCGAAAGCTTCATCCGCTTATGCCTGGAAAAAATGCACGGAGCGGAATATCCCACCCCGTTTCAGGGAACTCCAGCGGAAATATGAGAAATTCTTCCGGGAACTGGAACGCGAAGTCCAGAACGCGGAGGGAAGCTCACAAGTCACATTCGCTTCGAGGCAGTAGTTTTTTCTTTAGCTCTTCATTGTGGTATGATATAGCCGTGTATGATTCCGAGAACACCCATCATAAAGAACTGTACGGCGATTCCGGCACCAATTCCTTCACCAAAGAGCGGCAACAGGCATCTTTGCAGAGGTGAATCCGAGACCATCAACGGTTCGAATACATGATCCGCCAGCTCACCGCCCAAAAACAGGCCCAAGGGAATGGCACAGTTTTTCATTGTGCTTTCCGCGGAGAAAACACGGCCCTGCAATTCCAATGGAATCTGTTCCCTCAATGAAGGGCAGGACCGGCTGACACTGTCCTGTCTGATGACCATGGGACCGAGAGGAAAACTGAAAGATGTTCAGATTTCGGAAAGCGTGATTCGTGTTAACCGCCGAATGACCTATAAAGATGTTGCCCGGATCCTGTCCGGTGACGCCGGGCTGCGGGAAGAGTACGCGGATCTTGTCCCCATGTTTGAGCTGATGTCAAAGCTCTCGCGGTATTTAAGGGCACGCAGAACGAAGAGGGGAGCCGTTGATTTTGATTTTCCGGAGACAAAAATCCTTGTTGACGAAAATGGAAAAACGCTCCGCATTGAAAAGGAGGAGCGCAATACGGCCAGCCTGATCATAGAGGACTTCATGCTGGCGGCTAATGAAGCGGTTGCGGAATATTTCTGCAAACGAAAAATACCGTTCCTGTACCGTGATCACGCGGCACCGTCAGAGGAATCAATTAAAAGTCTGAAGGAATTTGCCGGAGCCATGGGCTTTAGCCTGAACACGGAAAAAGGGAAGGTGAAGCCGGCGGATATCCAGAAACTGCTGAATGACTGTGCCGGCACAGTCACGGAAGCGCCCATTCATTATCTGACGCTTCGCAGTATGCAGCAGGCCTATTACAGTTCCGACTGCATCGGGCATTTCGGACTGGCAGCACCGTACTACTGCCATTTCACATCGCCGATCCGGCGTTACCCGGACACGCAGATACATAGAATTATCAAGGATTACCTTCACGGACGTACCGGGAAAAAGGTGATTGCACACTATGAAAAGCTTTTGCCGGGGGTCGCTCTTTCCTGCTCCGCTCACGAGCGCCGTGCGGATGAGACGGAGCGAATGGCAGATAAATTGAAGGAAGCCGAGTTCATGCAGGATCACATTGATGAAGAATTTGACGGCAGGATTTCGGGCATAACCTCCTGGGGCATCTACGTGGAACTGGAAAACACGGTCGAGGGTATGATTCATGTTTCCAACATGTTTGATGATCATTATGTGTACCGGGAGAAAACATACGACATGATCGGAGAGCACAGGGGCAGGGTATATACGCTTGGACAGCAGGTACGAATCCGTGTCATTGATGCGGACAAGGAGAAGCGCCAGATAGATTTTGTATTTGCGTAAGGCCGGGCGTTTCACAGAAGAACCGGCGGCAGTGTCAAAGTAACCGTGAAAAACGGAAGCCAGATAGAAAGACTCCGGGAAGGACCGGCACAGAGGAGAAGAAGATGGCAAAGGAATCGGTCAGACTGATTGCCAATAATAAAAAGGCATATCACGATTATTTTATTGAGGAGACGTACGAGGCCGGCATAGAGCTGATCGGGACAGAAGTAAAATCGATCCGGATGGGCAAATGTTCTGTCAAGGAGGCTTATGTACAGATAGAAAACGGGCAGGCGTGGGTTTACGGAATGAATATCAGCCCCTATGAAAAAGGGAATATTTTTAATAAGG
>CADBCX010000095.1 GCA_902793245.1 uncultured Eubacteriales bacterium
GCCATCTCGCCCATCTTCTTTGCGATTTCGGGATCGCAGCGTCCCGGGCAGATCTCGGTCGTAGCACCCGCCTGATACTTGTTCTGATAGTCATAGCCGCCCTGCTTCGGGACGATCTCGACATTCGGCAGTGCCTTATCTCCCAGAACCGCGTCCGTGTACTCCGTACCCTCGATGAACTGCTCCACGAGGACATCGGACCCGAAGGACAGGCACTGCTCGAGGGCAGGCTTTAAGTCCTTCTCATCCTTGATGATGTAGACGCCAATCGTCGAGCCGCCGGTCGGGGTCTTTACGACGCAGGGAACCTGGTTCTCTGATGCAATGCGGTCGATGTCCTTTGCGGTCACGCCATGATAGGAGTGCCAGTCCGGAGTCTTTACGCCCGCCGGGCGGACCATCTCCTTCGTGATCATGACCATCGCGCTGGCTTCCCTGGAGATTCCCGAGCAGTACGGCAATGTCTCCTGGGGCAAACCGGAGGGCGGCGAAGAATGCCTGTATTTTGCCGAGGCGACGCCCGGCAAGAAGAACCCGAAAACCGGGTATCCTTCCCGGGCTGACCTCCCGGAAATTCTGACCCCCGGCGGGTTTTATCAGGACGCCCTGACGGTGAACGCAAAAGGCGATTCTTTGCGCTATACCCTGGACGGCTCCACGCCTACGGAAAAATCCAAGCCGTTTCCCGCGGAAGGGCTGAACATCTCCAAAACGGCGGTGCTGCGGGTGCGGGCCTTCGGGGATAACCAGGTGCCGTCCGAAACGGTGTCGGCCTCCTACTTCATTGGCCTGGAGCAGCCGGTGCCGGTGGTTTCCCTGATCACCGACGACAAGTATCTGTTCGACAAAAAGACGGGCCTGCTGGTGAAGGGCAGCAACGCCAACTATCCCAACTATGAGCACGACTGGGAATACCCCATGAACGTGGAATATTTCAACGCGGACGGCGCGTGCGAAATCAACCAGCTGGGCACCTTCACCACCGCGGGCCATTCCGCCCGGCAGAACGCCCAGAAGTCCATCGCCGTGTTCGCCCGGAAAGCCTACGGCCCCGACAGGTTTTATTTCAATCCCTTCCCGCACCGGGACTACGACAGCTATAAGTCCCTGCTGCTGCGCTGCGCCAACTCCGACGCTTTCTCCACCCGCCTGCGGGACCCGGTGATTTCGTCGCTGGCCGAACCGCTGAACATCATCTACCAGGACGCCTTAGCCATCGAGGTCTATATCAACGGCCAATACTGGGGCCACTACAACCTGCGGGAGAAGATCAACAAGCATTTCGTGGCCCAGTGGGAGGGCGTGACGGACAAGGACGACATCGACCAGATCGACCTGCTGGCCCGCACCGGGCGGGATGAGTTCGTCAACAACGGCAGCAACGAAGACTGGCTGGCCCTGTGCGACTTCTGCAAGAAGAAGGATTTGAACAATCCGGACAATTTGCAGTATGTGCTGGACAATTTAGATGTGGACAGCCTGTTCACCCACGTGGCCTTCGAGATCATCATCGGAAACAACGACTTCACCAACGTGCGGGTGTACCGGGTGCCGGGCGGCAAATGGAAATACCTGCTGTTCGACGTGGAGGCGGGCTTCCTGGGCATGGATTCCGGGCCGATGAATTATTACCTGAAAAAGGTGAACGACAAGGTGCAGGGCTTCCGCCACGAGCCGCTGGCCGCGCTGCTGAACGTGCCGGAGATGAAGGCGAAGTTCCTGACCCGGTTCGCGGAGGTGCTGGAGCTGTCCTTCCAGTGGCCCTATGTGGAAGAACATTTCCGGCCCTGGGAGGAAACCGTCGAAATGCTCCTGCCCAGACACCTGGAGCGCTGGCCCCACTTCACCATGAAAGCCTGGCGGCAGAACGTGGACGCGGTGAAATACTACGCCCGGATGCGCCCGGTCAAGATCGTGGGGATGCTGCAAAAGCACATGAAGCTGACGAGCGCCGAAGTGGAACAATACTTCGGTGAAATTCAGAAAATATTGCAGGAAACGAACATCCTGAAATAAAAAAGCCGTGAAACACAGCGGCTTCAAGGCTTTTCATTCAGCAGGGGAAGAAGGATTCGAACCCTCAACTAAGGTTTTGGAGACCCACATGTTACCATTACACCATTCCCCTTTGCTGAAAACAAAGGTATCTTATCACGGAATGATTGCTTTGTCAACACATTTGCAGCGCTCGTTGCATCGCATGCGCCAAAGAGTCAAAAAGGAAGTTATGGGTCATGCCAAGTCGCAAAAGCCAGGAAATGCTGGAACTGATTCGTTCACACAAAAAGCTCGCCAGCAACGTGAGCAACGGCATGCTGATGAAGGTGGACGCGCCGGCGGAGCGCGTGGCAAAGATCCGC
Source organism: uncultured Eubacteriales bacterium (assembly GCA_902793245.1). GTDB lineage: Bacteria > Bacillota > Clostridia > Christensenellales > Aristaeellaceae > RUG563. The sequence goes on from CADBCX010000095.1 coordinate 2,361, forward strand.
ATGAACGGCACGACAGCCCTGCCGGTGAAGGGGCTGGAGATGCCCGCCCTGCGGATCAAACCTAAAAACATATGGGCCGAGGACGCCGTGCTGCTGCACCTCCACGGCGGTGCGTATGTGTCCGGCGGGCTGCTGCAATGCCGGGCGCTGATTTCGCCCATCTGCGCGGAGGCGGGCATCCGGGCGGTCACGTTTACCTACCGCCTCGCGCCGGAGCATCCCTATCCCGCGCAATTGGAGGACGCTTACCGCGTCTGGAGTTTCCTGCGGGAGGCGGGCTATCCGGCAAAGAAAATCGGCCTGGTGGGGGAAAGCGCCGGGGGAAACCTGGCCCTTGCGCTGACATTGCGGCTGCGGGAGGAAGGAGAAGCGCTCCCCGGCGCGCTGGCGCTGCTTTCGCCCTGGGTGGATCTGGCCCAGACGGGCGAAAGCTATGAAAAGCTCAAAGACGTGGACGCCACGCTGAACGCGGAAGAACTGATGGAAAGCGCCATCGCCTTTGCCGGCAGCCGGGAACGCCTGGCATCCCCTGAAATATCGCCTCTGTACGCGGATTTTGCCGGCTTCCCGCCCACATTGATCCAATGCGGCACCTGTGAAATCCTGCTCAGCGATTCGGAAAGGCTGGAGGAAGCCATGCTGCGGGACGGCGTGGACGCGCGCCTGGTGCGCTGGGAAGGGATGTGCCATGTGTTCCAGGCGTTCGGCTTTGAGGAAAGCAGAGCCGCAAACCGCCAGATTGGCATGTTCCTGCGTGATCATTTTCAGGGATAAGGGATTGTTCACAAATTTTCTAAAAAAAATTCGTCATTCATCCGGCTTTATAACACACAAATCCCTTGCAATTGTTAAGTTTCTATGATATGATATAGGATAGTGCTTTGTGCATGGCATGAAGCGCAACCACGCCGTTTGGGCGAATATGGAGGGTGTTCCTGATGGGTTACACAGTTGAAAAAATTTCCGGCAATCAAGTAAAAATCAGTTTTGAAATCGCTTCCGAAAAGTTTGACGAAGCAGTGCAGAAGGCTTATCTGAAAGTCCGCGGCCGCATCGCCGTGCCCGGCTTCCGCAAGGGCAAGGCCCCCCGCCGCCTGATCGAAAGCATGTACGGCGAAGGCGTGTTTTACGACGACGCTTTTGATATTCTGTTCCCCGCCGAATACGAAGCCGCTGTGAAGGAAAACGACCTGCAGGTGGTGGACCGCCCCGAAGTGGAAGAAATCAAGCAGATCGGCGTTGGCAAGGATCTGCAGTTCTCCATCAAGGTGTTCGTGAAGCCCGACGTGGAGCTGGGTAATTATAAGGGCCTGAAAGCCACCAAGTACGTCCATAAGGTGACGGATGAAGAAGTCGACAGCCGCATCCAGCAGGACGTTGACAAGGCCACCACCATGGCCGACGTAACGGATCGCCCTGTTCAGATGGGCGACACCGTGAACCTGGATTATGCCGGCACCGTGGACGGCGTGGCCTTTGAAGGCGGCACCGCCCAGAACCAGACCCTGGAAATCGGCTCCGGCCACTTTATTCCCGGGTTTGAAGAGCAGATGATCGGCATGCAGATCGGCGAGGAAAAGGACCTGAACGTGAAGTTCCCCGATGAATACCACGCCGAGAATCTCAAGGGCAAGGAAGCCGTGTTCCATGTGAAGGTCAACGCCATCCAGGCCAAGGTGGTTCCCGCCCTGGACGACGATTTCGCCGCCGACGTGAGCGAATATGACACCTTCGCGGAATACAAGGCCAGCATCGTCAAGGAGCTGACCGACCGCGCCGAAAAGAACGCCGCCACCCAGCTGGAAAACGAGCTGGTGCAGCAGGCGGTGGACGCCGCGGACTGCGATATCCCCGACGCCATGATCGAGGACGAGATCGACCTGATGATCCGGGAGCTGAAGCTGCGGATGATGTACCAGGGCCTCAAGTATGAGGACTACCTCAAGTACACCGGCCAGACCGAAGACCAGGTCAAGGAAATGTACCGTCCCGAAGCTAAGAACCGCGTGAAGATGCAGCTGGTGCTGGAAGCTATCATCAAAGCTGAAAACGTGGAAGTGACCGAGGAAGAAGTGGAAAAGGCCACCGCCGAGGAAGCGCAGCGCAGCGGACGCGAAGTGGAAGAATTCAAGAAGGGCCTGAACGATCGGCAGAGGGAATACCTGAAAGAGAATGCCAAGATCCGCAAGGTGGTGGACATGATCGTGGCAACCGCCCAGGTGGAAGAAAAGGACGAGGCCGACCGCATCGACGCCGCCGAGACCCTGAAAGCCGTGGAAGACGCGGCTGCCGCCGTTGCGGACGACGAAGAAGAAACGGAAGAAGAGAAATAATTCTCTGACCGCGAATAAATTCTTTCATGACGTCATATCATCATGAGGGGAACATGAAACGTGACGCAGACTGTCCGGCAGGAATGCCCGGCAGTCTGCCGCGTTCGTTTTAAACCCATATCCAGGAGGATACAGTTTTTATGTCTTTGATCCCTTATGTTGTCGAGCAGACTGCCCACGGCGAGCGGTCTTACGATATTTATTCCCGGCTGCTGAAGGACCGGGTGGTGTTCCTGGGCAGCGCCATTGACGACCAGGTGGCCAACGCCGTGGTGGCGCAGCTTTTGTTCCTGGAAACCGACAACCCCGACGCGGACATCAACCTGTACATCAACAGCCCCGGCGGCTCCGTCACCGCGGGCATGGCGATTTTCGATACCATGAACTACATCAAGTGCCCCGTGCGCACGGTATGCGTCGGCATGGCGGCCTCCATGGGCGCGTTCCTGCTCATGGCGGGCGAAAAGGGCAAGCGCCTGGCCCTGCCCAACAGCGAAGTGATGATCCACCAGCCCTCCGGCGGTGCGTCCGGCCAGGCCACGGATGTGACCATCCACGCGGAATGGCTGCTTCGCACCAAGAACAAAATGAACGGGCTTATGGCTGAAATGACCGGGCAGCCCCTGGAAAAGATTCAGCGCGACGTGGAGCGGGACTATTTCATGTCCGCCCAGGAAGCGCTGGCGTACGGCATCATCGACGAAATTTATCAGCCCCGCAGGAAATGAGCGGGAAAAACGAGGTAACACATGGCAAAGGATGATATCAGTTCCCGGAAGCTGCGCTGCTCCTTCTGCGGAAAATCCCAGGATCAGGTCCGCCGGATTATCGCCGGGCCGGGAGCCTATATCTGCAATGAATGCGTGGCGCTCTGCCAGGAAATCGTGGGCGACGATATGGACCTGATCACCGCCCCTTCCGGATTGGGCCAGATTCCCACGCCTTCCGAAATGAAGGCGGTGCTGGACGAGTACGTGATTGGCCAGGAACGGGCAAAGCGCACGCTCTGCGTGGCTGTATACAATCATTATAAACGCATTGGCGCACCGATGAAAAAGGACGGGGTGGAGCTGCAGAAGTCCAATATTCTGATGGTCGGCCCCACCGGCAGCGGCAAAACCTATCTGGCCCAGTCGCTGGCCAAAATTCTGAACGTGCCCTTTGCCATCGTGGACGCCACCACGCTGACGGAAGCGGGCTATGTGGGCGAGGATGTGGAAAATATCCTGCTGCGGCTGATCCAGGCGGCAGGCAACGATATCCGCGCCGCGCAGCAGGGCATCATCTACATCGACGAAATCGACAAGATCGCCCGCAAAGGCGAAAACGTGTCCATCACCCGGGACGTGAGCGGCGAAGGCGTGCAGCAGGCGCTGCTGAAAATTCTGGAAGGCACCGTGGCCAACGTGCCGCCCCAGGGCGGACGCAAGCACCCCAACCAGGAATGCCTGCGCATTGACACCACCAACATCCTGTTCATCTGCGGCGGCGCCTTCGACGGCCTGTCCCGGCTGATTGAGCAGCGCATCGGCAAGAAATCCATGGGCTTCGGCGCTGATCCCCAGGGCAAGGCAAAGCAGAACGTAGGGGAAACCCTGCGGGAAATGCGGCCCGAAGACCTGCTGAAATTCGGCCTGATTCCCGAGTTCGTCGGCCGTCTGCCCGTGACCGTCACCCTGGATGCGCTGGACGAAGAAGCGTTGGTGAAAATTCTCACGGTGCCCCGCAACGCGCTGGTGAAGCAGTATCAAAAACTGGTGGAGCTGGATGGCGCGACGCTGGAATTTGAACCGGACGCCCTGGAAGCCATCGCGAAAAAAGCCATCGAGCGCAAAAGCGGCGCCCGCGGCCTGCGCGCCATCATCGAAAACGCGCTGTTGGATACCATGTTTGACCTGCCCGGGCTGGATCATGTCCGCAAGTGCATTGTCACAAAGGACGTGATTGAGAAGGGCGAAAAGCCCGTGATTCAGTTTGACGAGGCGCCGGCCAAACAGCCTGCCCACCGCGTCCGCCGCGCGAAACCGGCCCTGCCGGAGGAACCGACCGCAAGTTGATTTTTATAGACCCTTCTGCCCGAAGAAGCCCAAACGGCCCTTCGGGCTTTTGCGTACAGCGAGGTAAGAAAGCGATGAAACAAAAGCTGTTTTTGACGGTGATGGCCGTGCTGGATGATGAAACCCAGCGAAGGATGAATGATTTGCAGCAGAGAATCTTTTCCCTTGGCCTCGTGGGAACACAAACCATGGGAATCCCCTTTCATATCTCCCTGGGCAGCTTTCCGGTGGAAAAGGAGGGGGAGGTGCTGCGGAACATGTATCGGACGGCTGGAAAAACAGCCGCGTTTCCGATACGGTTCGTTGGCTTGAGCACGTTTTCAGACCGGGTTCTGTTTCTGAAACCCGAGATCAGCGAAAGCCTGGCCGCCCTGCACGCTCCGTTTGACGGCTCCTATGCGGACGGATTCCCCTGGACGCCTCACGCCACGCTGTTCTGCGGCGAGGAGGCGGAAGTGCGGAAAGCGAAACAAGCCCTGGAGAATGCGCGGCTGCCGGTGGAAGCGAGCGTTCAGGCCATCGAATTGGGCCGCTTTTTCCCGGCCAAGCTGATTGAAAAGGTCCATTTACTGCCCGGAGACGGAAAGACAAAGGAGGCTGCCGAATGAAAACCGGTCTGGTCATGGAAGGCGGCGCCATGCGCGGCATGTTCACCTGCGGCGTGATCGACGTATTGATGGAACATGGAATCAGGTTCGACGGCGCGGGCGGCATTTCCGCCGGGGCGGTGTTCGGGTGCAATTACAAGTCCGGGCAGATCGGGCGGCCCATCCGCTACAATAAAACATACTGCCGGGACAAGCGGTATAAAAGCCTGCGTTCCCTGCTGACCACCGGGGATTTGTACGGCGTGGATTTCTGCTACCGGGAGCTGCCGGACGAACTGGACGTGTTCGACCGGAAAGCGTTCCGGGAAAACCCCATGGCGTTTTATGTGGGAGCAACCGACGTGGAAACCGGAAAAATCGTTTACCATGCCTGCGCGGATGGGGGAGACGGGGACATGCAGTGGATGCGGGCATCCGCGTCCATGCCGCTGTGCAGCCGGGTGGTGGAAATTGACGGGTACAAGCTGCTGGACGGCGGCGTGGTGGACCCGACGCCTTACTTTTATATGAAAGAAATCGGATATGACCGGTGCCTGGTGATCCTGACCCAGCCGAAGGATTACCGGAAGAAAAAGAGCGCCGTCTTGCCGCTGATGCGGCTGGCCCTGCGGAAGTATCCGAGGATGTACGAGGCCATGGAACGGCGGCCGGCGGTGTATAACGCCCACGTCGCTGCGATCCGGGAAGACGAAAAAGCGGGCAGGTGCATGGTGATTTGCCCGCCCGCACCGCTGCCGGTCCATCGGACGGAGAACGATCCGGAAAAGCTGGAGCAGGCATATCAGATCGGCAGAACGGAGGCGAAGAAAGCCCTGCAAGAAATCCTCTCTTTTTTGGCTTGCGCCGGAAATACATGAAGAAATCATTTCCAATTATAAAGAATATATATCAGATATTACATTTTTATTACTTGAATTGACACGCATAATCATTCTAAGTATAATGAAGTTGTTAATCCAAAAAGTAGCCATTTTCTACAAAAAATATGGCACTTTTTTGATGTTCGCTTCGCGCATACGTTAAGCTCGATTAAACCAACAGGAGAGGCATGCCATGCGAAAAAAAGGATTGGGATGGTTGATTGGAATACTGTGCCTGGCGGCAGTGATCGCTGCGATTGTGCTGCTGGGCGGCGGCGCTCAGGACTTTCACCTGAAATACGAGGGTGTTGACCTGTCCGCTGACGTGACGGGCATGGGCAGGGAGGATACTTATTCCAACTACCTGCTGCGCTATGCGGACGCGCCCAAGGGGGATGCCGTCATCCCGGTGGATCTGGCCGCCTTCGAAGGCGACGCGGAGATCCGGGAAGAGGACGGCGCGCCTTGCCTGTATACGGCGGACGAGTCTTATGTCACCTGGAAGGTCAACGTGGAGAAGGCCGGCATGTACAACATCATGCTGGACTATTTGGCGACCAAAGCCCGGGGCGTGGACATCGAGCGCGAACTGCACATTAACGGCGAGCTGCCCTTCTCCGGCGCCCGCTCTTTGTGCTTCACCCGTTTATGGAAGGACGCCTCCGAAGTGCGCAAGGACAACCAGGGCAACGATATCCGCCCCACGCAGGAGGAAGTGTTTGACTGGCAGCAGGTGCGCTTCAAGGACGACATGGGCTACGTGATCGAGCCCTACCAGTTCTACTTTGAAGCGGGGGAAAACACCCTGTCCCTGAAAGCCGTCAATGAGCCCATGATCATCCGCTCCCTGAGCCTGATGCCTGTGGAAGTTTTTGTTCCCTATGAAGAATATAAAGCCGCCCAGCCCCAGGTGCAGATGAGCGAAGAGGCCAAGGCCTGGCAGGTCACGGTGCAGGGGGAAGCGTCCACCCGGCGTTCCTCGCCTTCCCTGTATGCCCGGTATGACCGTTCTTCCCCCGCCACCGAGCCTTACAGCGTCACCAACACGGTGCTCAACTACATCGGCGGCGATCCGTGGAACAAGGCCGCCCAGTGGATCGAATGGGAATTCGAGGTGCCGGAGGACGGCTATTACAACATTTCCATCAAAGGCCGCCAGGCGTATCAGCGCGGCAGCGTATCCAGCCGCAGCGTGTACATCGACGGGGAAATTCCCTTCGACGCTATGACTGTGGTGCCTTTTGAATACAATACCTCCTGGGATCTGCGCACCCTGTCCGATGAAAGCGGCACGCCTTACCAATTCTACCTGACCAAAGGCCGGCACACTGTGCGCATGGAAGCGACGCTGGGCAAGATGGGCCCGATTCTGCAGCAGATGGAGGACAGCATTTTCCGCCTGAACCTGATCTACCGCAAGATCCTGGTGCTCACCGGCGTGAATCCCGACCGCTTCCGCGATTACGGCCTGGAAAAGATTTATCCCGAGGTCATCCAGGCCATGGATCTGGAGAGCAAGCGCCTCTATAAGCTGGTGGACGACACCGTGGCCATCACCGGGCAAAAGAGCGACCGCGTCGCCACCGCCCAGACCCTGGCCGTGCAGATGGAAGGCTTCGTGAACCATACCGAACGCATCACCCAGTCCTTCGCCAACTTCAAGGACAATATCACCGGCCTGGGCACCGCCATGCAGAACATGTCCGAAACCAAGCTGGACGTGGATCTGCTGATCATCAGCGGCGAAAAGGCCCAGCTGCCCCAGGTCAGGGACGGCGCGGGCGATAAGACCGCCCACGAGCTGCGCTCCGCCGTGGCGTCCTATACGGTGGATTACAACTCCCTGGGCGACGTGTATGACGAAAACGACGATAAGCTGATCGAAGTGTGGATCACCACGGGCCGCGACCAGAGCACCGTGCTGAAAACCATGATCGACGATACCTTTACCCCCATGACCGGCATCCATGTGAACGTGAAGCTGGTCGTGCAGGAAACCATCCTGACCGCCGTGGTCGCGGGCAACGGCCCCGACGTGGTGCTGAGCCTGGGCAGCTGGTTCCCGGTCAACTACGCCATGCGCAACGCCGCCGAGGACCTGACCCAGTTCGCTGACTTTGACGAGGTGGTGAAGCCCTTCTATCCCAGCGCCCTGGCCTCCGTGCGATACAACAACGGCGTGTACGCCCTGCCGGAGACCCAGGAGTTCTCCGTGCTGTTCTACCGCAAGGACGTGCTGGAGGAGCTGGGCTTGGAAGTCCCCAAGACCTGGGACGAGCTGATCGCCCTGCTGCCCACCATCCAGGGCAACAACCTGTCGGTCGGCATTCCGTACCCGGATATCCAAACCGCCGACCTGTCCATCCTGAACTCCATGATCTACCAGAACGGCGGCCAGATTTACGATGAAGAAGCCAAGCGCACCCTGATCGACACGGAGAGCGGCGTGAAGGCGTTCAAGCTGTACACCTCCTTCTACAACGACTACGGCCTGCCCACCGTGTACAACTTCGTCAGCCGTTTCCGTTCCGGCGAAATGCCCATCGGCCTGGCGAGCTACAGCCAGTTCAACACCCTGGCGGTGTCCGCGCCGGAAATCCGTTCCCTGTGGGATTTCGCGCCTTTCCCCGGCACCGTGCAGCCTGACGGCAGCATCGACCGATCCGTCCACTGCGGCGGACTGTGCTGCATGATGATCGCCACGGACAACGATACGGTGAAAAACAACGCCTGGGAGTTCATGAAGTGGTGGGTCAGCACCGAGGCGCAGGTGCGCTTCGGCCGGGAAATTGAATCGATCCTCGGTTCCTCCGCCCGCTATACCACCGCCAACCGGGACGCCCTGAAACAGCTGGCCTGGAGCGCCAAACAGCTGGCCGTGCTGGAAGAGCAGATGGCCCAGACCGTGGGCTTCCGGGAAATCGCCGGCGGCTACTCCACCACCCGCCATATGACCAACGCCATCCGCCGCGTCATCAACAACAAAGAGGACGCCCGCGAGACGCTGCTCACCTACGCCCGCACGATCAATGAGGAAATCCGGGTCAAGCGGAAAGAATTCAACCTGCCCATCGACTGAGAACAGAAAGAAAGGAGGAAAACCGAATGCAATCGCAGTCTTTGCTCAAACGATCCTGGAATATCCGGAAAGAGAAGATACAGTACGGCTGGGCGGCGGCCAAACGGATGAAGATATGCTATCTGTTCCTGGCCCCCTACGCCATCCTGTTCACCACCTTCTTTATCCTGCCCATCATCACGTCCATCTACTACGGCTTTACTTATTACAACATTCTGGAACCTGCCCGATTCATCGGTTTCCAGAACTACATCAACCTCGTCCTGCAGGATGAAGTGTTCCTGACGGCAGTGAAAAACACTTTCGTGATCGCCGTCATCACAGGCCCCATCGGTTATATCCTTTCCTTCCTGTTCGCCTGGTTCATCAACGAATTGCCCCGCTGGCTGCGCACCATCGCCGTGGTGGTGTTCTACGCCCCGTCCCTGGGCAGCGGCGCATTCTTCATCTTTACCATCATCTTCCAGGGCGACGCATACGGCTACCTGAACTCCATTCTTTTGCAGTTCGGCCTGATCGACGCGCCGCTGCTGTGGCTGCTGGACCCCAAGTACATCCTGCCCATCGTCATCATCGTGAGCCTGTGGATGAGCATGGGCGCCGGCTTCCTCTCCTTTGTCGCCGGCCTGCAGAGCGTTGACCGCAGCATGTACGAAGCGGGCTACGTGGACGGCATCCGCAACCGCTGGCAGGAGCTGTACTTCATCACCCTGCCCAGCATGAAGCCCATGCTGCTGTTCGGCGCGGTCATGTCCATTACCTCCGCGTTCAACGTATGCGACGTGCCCCGGGCCCTGGCCGGCTATCCCAGCACGGACTACGCTGCCCGCACCATCGTGACCCACCTGTTCGACTACGGCTTCTCCCGGTTTGAAATGGGCTACGCCTCCGCCATCGCGACGGTGCTGTTCCTGATCATGATCCTGAGCAACAAGATCATCCAGTCTGCGCTGAGGAGGGTTGGCACATGAGCCAGAAAAAGCAAAAAATCACGCGCATCGAGCAGCCCAAAACCCAAAGCCGGGCGGAGAGGCTGCACTACCTGGCCCAGCTGCGCGGCGAAATCGAGGAAGAACAGCCGAAGCTGAACAAAGGTAAATTCGCCATCATTTCCCTGATTATCCTGGCGCTGCTGGCGGGCATCCTGCTGTATTCCAATTTCATGCTGGACGCCATCGAAACCGCCAACGCCGACGGGCGCACCACCTCCCGTACCATGATGCTGATGCTGGGCAAGGATACCGATGTGGTGCTCAGCGGCGTCAGCGACATCAACGAGGAAGAGCTGGCAAAGGTGAACACCTGGTCCTCCATCTTCCTGGTGGTTCGCCTGGTAGCCATTGCGGGCCTGGTGATTTACGGCTTCTACGCCCTCATCACGCTGATCCAGCCCAAGCGCCGCAAACCCAACCGGTCCTTCTGGGGCGACCTGGGGATTTACACCATGCTGTTCATCATCGCCGTCGCTATGGCGTTCCCGCTGGTGTTCTCCTTCGCCCAGTCCCTGAAGCCGCTGGATGAGCTGTTCCGTTTCCCGCCCAAGGTATTCCCGGATCATCCCACGCTGGATAACTTCAGCGACCTGATCGTGACCATGGGCCAGAGCTGGGTGCCCTTCTCCCGTTACCTCATCAACACCGTGCTCATCACGGCCCTGGGCACCTTCGGCCACGTGATCATCGCCTCCATGGCGGCGTTCGTGCTGGCGAAGTACAGGTTCCCCGGCGCGAAGACCTTTTTCAGCATCGTCGTGACCGCCCTGATGTTCTCCGGCTATGTGACGGGCATTCCCAACTACGTGATCATGAGCAAACTGGGCATGATCGACACCTACTGGGCCATCATCCTGCCCGCCTTCGCCGCGCCCATCGGCCTGTTCCTGATGAAGCAGTTCATGGAGAGCCTGCCGGACGCGCTGATCGAGGCGGCGCACCTGGACGGCGCGAGCGAGACGCGGATTTTCTGGACCATCGTGATGCCCAACGTGAAGCCTGCCTGGCTGACCATCACCATCTTCTCGGTGCAGGGCCTGTGGAACAACAGCGCGGCAACGGTGATCTACACGGAATCCAAGAAGACCCTGGTGTACGCACTGGCCCAGATCCAGGCCGGCGGCGTCGCCCGCGCCGGTCAGGCCGCCGTGGCGAGCGTGGTGGTTATGGTGGTGCCCATCATCATTTTCATCTGCTCCCAGGGCCAGATCATGGAAACCATGGCCAGCTCCGGCTTGAAGGATTAAAGGACGGGAGGGAAGACGAACGTGAAACATATAAAAAGAATTCTGTCGCTTGCCCTGGCCGCCCTGCTGCTTCTGCAAATGGGCACCGCGTTGGCTGCGGACGACGGCTTTTCCGCCACTTATACCTACAACTACGATTACTGGGGCGACCTGCGGGAATCCCCCGACGCTTACCGCGTGGATCAGGTGGTGTACAGCGTGAGCCTGGGGCTGGATCAGCCCATGCGCAAGCCCCAAAGCCTCTATGTGCATGAAAATGAACTGTATATCTGCGATACCGGCAACAACCGCATCCTGCAATTGCACCGGGACGAGAAGAAGCAGTTCAGCCTGGTGCGCATCATCGACAAAATCAACGGGGCGGAGCCTGAAACCTTCAACAGCCCCAACGATTTGGCCCTTGACCCTGAAGGCAATCTCTACGTCTGCGACACGAACAACAACCGCGTCATCAAAGCTGACAAGAATTTGAACTGCCTCCAGTCCTTTACCAAGCCCCAGGACACCACCTTCGACCAGAACCTGAGCTTCCTGCCCAGCAAGCTGGTGGTGGACAGCACGGGCCGCGTGTTCGTGCTGGCGACCCACGTGAACAAGGGCCTGGTCAAGTATGAGGCGGACGGCACCTTCACCGGGTTCGTGGGCGCCAACACCGTCAAGTACAACATGTGGGAATACATCTGGAAAACGTTCTTCACCACCAAGGAACAGCGCGCCCAGCAGGCCGCCTTCGTTCCCACGGAATACGAGAACATCTATATCGATCAGGAAGGCTTCATCTACGCCACCAACATCGTGTTCAGCGAATATGATCTGCTGTACGACGTGGCCAAGCCCATCCGCCGCCTGAACAGCATCGGCAGCGATATCCTCATCAAGAACGACCGCTATCCTCCCATCGGCGATTTGGTGTGGGTGGAGGGCAGCCAGGACTACGGCCCCTCCCGCTTCAAGGATATCACCGTCCTGGACAACGATATCTATATCGCCGTGGACCGGACCCGGGGCCGCCTGTTCGGCTACGATCCCCAGGGCATCATGCTGTGGGCTTTCGGCACCAAGGGCAACAGCGAAGGCGCGTTCCTGAGCGCCGTGTCCGTGGAGCATATGGGTACGGACCTGATGGTGCTGGACGAGAACGAATGCAGCGTGACCGTGTTTACGCCCACGGAATACGGCAACCTGATTTATCAGGCCAATAACGAATATCTGAAGGGCGACTACGACGGCTCCGCCGACACCTGGCGCGAGGTGCTCAAGCTGAACGCCAACTATAACAGCGCGTTCATCGGCATCGGTCGGGCGCTGATGCGGCAGGAGCAGTACGGCGAAGCCATGAATTACTTCAAGATGGCCCACGACCGGGAGAATTACGGCCGCGCGTACCGTTACTACCGAAAGATCCTGGTGGAAAAGAATATCGGCTGGGCTGTGGCGGTGATCGTGGTGCTGGTGGTGGTTCCGCTGGTGATCCGCAAGGTGAAATCCACGAAAGAGGAGGTGGAAGCGTATGAACAGCGCAAAATCGCTCACTGACGGCATGGCGTCCGGCGAACGCGGGGCAGGCTGGAAGCGCTACAAGGCTTCGCTGAAATATGGATTCTATGTGATCTTCCATCCCTTCGATGGGTTCTGGGATCTGGTGCACGAGCAGCGCGGCTCCCTGATGGCGGCGCATACCTGGCTGTTCCTGTTCCTGCTGACGTATGTGCTGCGGCTGCTTTTGACCAACTTCCAGTTCATCACCGCGCCGATCCAGTACATCAACATCTATGAGCAGTGCGGCTCCCTGCTGTTCCCCTTCCTGGTGCTGTGTGTGGCCAACTGGGCGCTGTCCACGTTGTTTGACGGCAAAGGCAGGTTCAAGGATATCTACATGGCCATGTGCTATGCGCTGATTCCCTATGTGCTCATCCAGCTGCCCCTGATCCTGGTGAGCAACATGATCTCCTTTGACGAAGCGGCGTATTACCAGGTGCTGGGCAGCGCAAGCATCATCTGGTGCGTGTTCCTGGTGTTCGTGGGCCTGATGCAGGTGCACGACTACACGCCGGGCAAGACGCTGATCTTCCTGTTTTTCACCATCTTCGGCGCGCTGGTGATCCTGTTCCTGATCATGGTGTTCTTCTCGCTCCTCAGCGACGCCGTGGGCTTCTTCGTTTCCCTGTACCGCGAAATCGCGTTCAGGCTGTATTAAGGGGGGTGCGCAGAGATGAAAAAGAAATCCATCCTCCGAAAAATCATCCCCTGGGCCATTTTCCTGGCGCTGGCAGCGGCGCTGGTCTACTTTGTCGGCATCCCGCTGTACGCAGTGAAGGAAACCACCGCGGAAAACCCGCCGGTCATTTCGTATTACGATGGCGGAAAAGCCCCCGTTGTCATGGAAAACGACGCGCTGTACTTTGAAATGGATCCTGCCACCACGCAGTTTGTTCTCAGGGAAAAGGCAACGGGCCGGGAATGGCTGTCCAATCCCGCGGACGCGGCGAAGGACCCCGTGGCGGTGGCGACCAATAAAAACACCCTGCAATCCACCCTGATCGTCACCTATTCCTCCGCGGACGGCGTGATCGACTATAACAACTTCCAGTATTCCATCCAGAACGGCAACTACGACATCCGGCAAACCGAGGATGGCGCCGTGGAAGTGGATTACTCCGTCGGCAAAATCGAAAAGGTGTACATCATCCCCACGGCGATCACAAAAGAACGCTATGAGGAATTCACCTCCAAGATGAAGGCCAGCGACGTGAAGCTCCGCGTCAGCAAGGCCTACACCGCTTACTCCCCCGAAAGCCTGGCGAAGATGGACGAAGCCAAGCGCAGCGGCATTCTGGCCCTGTATCCGGAAGCCGAAAACCAGGCCATCTACACCCTGATCGAAAGCACCTCCGCCGACAGCAAGAAAAAGCTGGAGGAGCTGTTCGCCGGCGCGGGCTACACCCAGGAAGATTACGACCTGGATATGCAGCTGGTGGCCGGGTTCACGGAAAAGAACGATCCCCTGTTCAATGTCACTGTCCGTTACCAATTGGACGGCGGCGACTTCCTGGTGCAGGTGCCCTATGACAGCATCCGCTATCGTTCCGAGTATCCCATGACCTACGTGACTGTACTGCCCATGTTCGGCGCGGCGGGCACGGAGGACGAGGGCGCCATGTTCATCCCCGAGGGCGGCGGCGCGCTGATCAACTTCAACAACGGAAAGCTCAGCCAGAACAGCTATTACGCCAACATGTACGGCTGGGACTGGGGCAGCGAGCGCAAGGAAGTGGTCAGCGAGACCAAGAACACCTTCCCGGTCTTCGGCATGATCAAGAACGGCGGCTCCTTCATCTGCGTGATGGAGGGCGCGCCTTCATACGGCGGCGTGCAGGCGGATATCAGCCTGCGCTACAACAGCTACAACTGGATCTGCGCCAAGTACAACGTGCTGCACAGCGACCGCTACAACGTGTCCGCCAAGACGGCCCGTCTGGTGTACATGTTTGAAAAGCAGCTGCCCGACGCCACCATCTGCCAGCGCTACCGCTTCATCGACAGCGCCAGCTATGTGGACATGGCCGCGGCATACGGCGATTATCTGCGGGACAGGTACCCGGAGCTGAAAGAAAAGAACGCCGATCCCGACCTGCCCGTTTCCGTGGAGCTTGTCGGCGCCATCGACAAGACGGTGGTCAAGTTCGGCATGCCCGTTGATTCCGTGGTGCCCACCACCACGTTCAGCCAGGCCCAGGATATCATGCGGGATCTGGCCGATGTACAGATCAAAAACCTGAGCCTCCGCATGAGCGGCTGGATGAACGGCGGCGTGAACCAGAAGGTGCTTACTTCCCTCAAGGTCCAGCGGGAACTGGGCGGGGAGAAGGGCGTGAAAGCCCTGATCGCCGCGGCCAAGCGGGGCAGCGTGCCGCTGTATTTCGACGGCATTTCCTGCTTTGCCTACAAGAGCGGCCTGCTGCAGGGGTTCATCCCCTTCCGGGACGCGGCCCGGTTCACCACCCGGGAGCAGATCAGGATTTATCCCTACTCCGCCATCACCTTCCAGCAGCAGGACGGGCTGAAGCCCTTCTACCTGGTGCAGCCCTCCTTCGCCCAGAAATGCGCAGACCGGCTGATTGCCTCGCTGAAGGATCTGGACGCTTACGGCGTGGCGTTCCGCGACGTGGGCTACATCCTCAGCGGCGACTATAACCCGATGGAAACCACCACCCGCGAGCAGGTTCTGCAAATGCAGATCGACACCGTGAAAAAGGCGAAGGACGCGGGGGAGAGGGTCATGATCAAGGAGGGCTACGACTACGTGCTGCCCTACGTTGACCTGGTGACCGACATGGATTTGAACGGCATCGAATACTCCATCATCGACGCCCGGATCCCCTTCTACCAGATCGCCATCCACGGGGCGGTGGATTACACCGGCAAGCCCGTCAACCTTACCAGCGACTGGCAGACCGAGCTGCTCCGCTGCGCGGAATACGGCGCGGGCCTGAACTTCACTTTCATGGCGGAGGACGCCAAGGTGCTCCAGGATTCCTTCCATACCAATTTCTACGGCGCGACCTACGCCTTCTGGAAAGAGGACGCGGCGAAGATCATCAACGATTACCAGGCCGCCATGGCCGGGCTCAACGCCCAGCGCATCACCGGCCACAGTATCCTGGCTGAGAACGTGACCCGCACTGAATACGAAAACGGCGCGCAGGTGTTCGTCAACTACGGCGACGAGGATTTCTCCTTTGAAGGAACGAACATTCCCGCCCGCTCCTACATTGTGACAGGGGGTGAAAGCAAATGAGCCCGAAGCAGAAAAAGTCCAAGGCCAACAAATGGGGCTTTCGTGAATCCATCCTGACCTTCATCCCCGGCAATTCCACTTACAACACCATCCGCTCCCGCAACGCCCGCCATGGCGTGATGTTCATCCTGCCGTTCATCATCGGCTTCCTGACCTTCATGCTGGTGCCCCTGTTCCAGTCCTTCATGATGAGCTTCAACGAAGTCACCCTGGCCCCCGGCGGCGGGTTCGTGAGCAAGCCCATCGGCTTTGAAAACTACAAGTACGCCTTTGGCGTGGATCCCTACTTCAACCAGCGGCTGGTGGAGGAGATCCCCCGCATGGCCATCAACGCGGTGGCCACGCTGGTGCTGTCCTTCGTCATCGCGGTCATCCTGAACCAGGATTTCAAAGGCCGCACCCTGGCCCGCGCCATCTTCTTCCTGCCGGTGATCCTGTCCTCCGGCGTGCTGCCCGGCATTGAGAAGCAGAATGAATTCTACAACATGATGCAGGGCATTTCGGAGGAAATCGCCAATTCGTCCGGCGTGAACCTGTCCGCCGCCCTCCAGGATCTGCTGG
Organism: uncultured Eubacteriales bacterium; assembly: GCA_902793245.1. Classification (GTDB taxonomy): domain Bacteria; phylum Bacillota; class Clostridia; order Christensenellales; family Aristaeellaceae; genus RUG563. The sequence goes on from CADBCX010000095.1 coordinate 18,896, forward strand.
CGGTCAGCGGCGTGGGCAGCGGCGTGTTCGACGTGCTGTTCCAGATGATCGACGCCATCTACGACATCGTGATGGCCAGCGGCATCCAGATCATCGTGTTCCTTTCCGGCCTGCAGGCCATCTCCCCGTCCCTGTACGAAGCGGCTGACGTGGAAGGCTGCACCGCCTGGGAAGCGTTCTGGAAGATCACCTTCCCCATGGTCAGCCCGCTGCTGCTGGTGAACGCCATATACACCATCATCGACTTCTTCATGAAGAACGATAACCGGGTCATGGAGCGCATCAACGAGTTGTGGAACCGCCTGGAGTTCGGCCACGTGGCCGCCATGAACTGGATCTACTTCGGGGTCGCCATGATCTTCATCGGCCTGAGCACGGTGCTGATTTCCAGGGGGGTGCATTATTATGAAGACTAAGCAGAACAAAGCCTTGGAAAGCCAGAAGAAAAAGAGCGCCAACCAGAAGTCCGGCGGCTACATCCTGAAAGCGAAGGCCAAGAAGTTTACCGTTTCCCTGGTGCGCGGCCTGCTGCTGTTCGGCCTGTGCTTCATGATCATCCAGCCCATGCTGACCCGCCTGGGCACCAGCCTGATGGAGGAACGCGACCTGTATGACTCCACCATCGTGCTGCTG
>CADBCX010000096.1 GCA_902793245.1 uncultured Eubacteriales bacterium
TTGGGGAAGATCGTGCGGCCACGGTTCAGCCGGCGGAAGCCGCTGTTCAGGCTCTCTATGGCGTTGGTCGTGTACATGACCTTCCGGGCGGTCTGAGAGAACTTGAACATGGGGCTGATGCAGTCCCAATTGTCGCTCCAGCGGTTCATGCAGCCGGGATTCCTAGTTAATCGTACAAGCCGTTCCCTAAGCAACACTTTTTATACTTTTTCCCACTACCACAGGGGCAAGGATCATTTCTCCCGACTTTGACCTTTTTCTTGTGGGCAACAGGCTCTATTCCCGGGTAATCATAAGGTACTCCATGATTATTGAAGTAAATCTTATCAATAAGGTTCGGTCCATTTGGCGGAAATAAGATAGTACCATGCGCTACCTTTTTCTTCACCTGGTCATTCAAGAAATAACCTTCAATAATATCCAATTCATCAGAAGCCAATATTTTGGTGTGGTTATTTGATCTCCAAACGATATAATCAGTAAAGTCTTTTTCGTTTTTTTTCAGATATTTTAGTATTTCTATGATGTTCTCGAAATCATGAATATTGCATACCCAGGGATATGGATCCTTTTCATCTTTTTCTAATATAAGAGAAGTATTGACAGACAATCCGCCAAACTGATTCAACGTTAATACTATCGGAATGCACTTCTTTTTGTCTATATCAGATATGATGAATTTCTTGTTGTGGTTTTCATACAGAACTACATCTTCTTTTCCTTCAAAATAGCCTGCGAGAGTTATCGCCTGCTTGTAAGCACCTCCGATGCCCAAATCCGAATTAAAATGATCTCGAATCCGAGGAAACGCTCTTTCTGGGTTAAAGAATGGCTCTCGAACTTTTGATGCTTTGACTTCTGCAATCAGAATATAGTCGTTATACTCAACAAGTATATCATGCTCTTTTGTGCCGCGTTCTTCACAAACGCTGACATGATACTTTGCCTCTTCACCATAGATGCTTTTAAAGCAATTCAGAAACAATGATTCCACAATATCTGCTTTTGTCTTTTTGTATTTCTCAGCAAATGCGTTCTTAGGATTCTCTAAAACATCAGTAATATAGTCATAGATAGCATTGAGCACAAATAGTGGGTGGACAATAAAAAGGGTTTCTCCATCATCAAGCCAACAAAGAGGATGCTCTGTAAACGGGTTGCTTTTGTTATAGTACGAAAAGTTCCTTTCCTGTCTAATCAGTCCAAATATATCTAATAACCTTTTCCCTTTTTGCTCTCCAAAGGTTTTAATAACCGCGGAAACATTAACAGTATTTAGGCCATCCATTGCTTCCTGTAATTCTATGGCTACCGAATTCTTTGTTGACTCGATAAAACGATCAGACGCTTTATCTACATCAATCGCAAAGGGATTAAATGAATTCATTGCCTGCATCAACTTGTCAGCAACCAGTTTAGAGTATTCTAAAGATGCTTCAAATTCATCACATATTAGTTGATAAAAGGCAAGAAAGTCCTCCGTTTCCAAGCAGGTTAACGACTGAAGTTCTTTGTCAAACCCGGCGAATAAAGACCGGATTAGGCTAATTGTTTGCTCGGGATACCTTAGTATTCCAGTATCAAAATAAGATATAAAAGCATCCATTGATACCAAATTATGTTGTGCAACCTCTAAATCAGTATCCGGATCAATACTTATGAAATTCTTGATATACTCGCCAGTTATTTCTTGAACAGCTTCTTCTATTTCATCATATATTCTGGGGTTTTCTTCTGACTGAACCTTACCACCGCTTTTGTCCTCGGTGCTCATAAGCAAGCCTGCAAGGTATAAATACTGCTTCTGCGGAGAAAGAAACCTCGTATTATTGAATATATCAGAGTTTGAAGCAAACTCTTTTCCATCACTTGCAAATGTGATAAAGTGAATGCTAATCATCCCCAATAATTCACGGGTTCCAACATATTGAAGTTTTTCCTTCAGCGCTTTGATTTTGTTTTCCATACTCTTTCCTTTCATAGACCTTGATCGTTTATGACATCCGCAGTTATGTATTCTTTAATCACAGCTGCCTATCTATTTTCGTTTCCTGAATAAGCGTTTCCCCTTAAGCGCATCTTTTCCTCCAGCACTTGCGTCAGGACTCTCTGTCATCTCATCTAGTCCGCATATCACTCTCAAGAACACTGCATACCACGCCAGTCATTATTATACATTATCTTGATGAGTTTTTCTACCTAATACAGCATTCTATCGAAGTAAACAGCATTATATTGAATCAGAATATGGTACGTACCTCATGCAGATATATATGCACATGGTGTTGAATAATATCAAAAAAACAGATGAAAACAAAATGCCTACAACAACTTGAATATACCGCCGCACCAGTACACCAAAACCGGCCGAAATGAGCACCGATTCCGCCGGGATTGAGCAGTGTCGCCGGCGAGATTGAGCAGTGTCACTGCGCCGTTGAATATTGACAGGCGGAGAGAATAGCGTTACCATGAAGGTGCTTTTACTCGCATCGGAGGATAATGCAACGCTGGAGAGCAACATGAGCGCCGGTGCGAGGTTTGGCGGGAAGGCGGTGCGCTGCGTCGCTTTTCTCTTGCGCGTGAGCGCGCTCGCCTTCCTGGAAAACCCAAAGCGATAAACTCCGGGTCCGGGCAGAGCTCGGTGCGCAGAAGGCGCCTTAGGTGTTTTCCGGGATGCCCTTGCGCTTCACATCCCAATACCGAATACTATTCCCATATTCGTGGTATCCGGTAAAAAGTGAAGGTCGTCTCGTTGTATCTGAGCATGACAAACGACTTGAATCAGCGCCACAAGATGTAAATAAATATTATAAAGGGATCGATAATTCACCATCGGAAACCCTTGGCTTTAGCTTGACATGGCTCTCTTCTAAGGTTATTATATTAGTGTTTTCAGGTGTGCTTTGTGTGTGGGAGAAGTCGTCCAAACTTCCGTCCAAAATGATCCCTGCCCGAAATTTACTTACCTATTATATACTTAACAGGATTTAGGTGGATTCAGGTTCTAGTGATCATTACGATTCGTGCAGGTTCAAGTCCTGTTTCCCGCACCAAAGCCGTGAAAACGCAGGTTTTCACGGCTTTTCTCTATCGTCCAAACAGAAACACACACAACAGGAAGGAACGAATGGCGATGAAGAAGACGCGTTTGCTGCGGATGCTGGCGCTGCTGCTGTGCCTGACGCTGCTGGGCGGCATGGCCCTGGCGGAGCCGACGGAGCCGGTCCCGGAGGCCGTCGAGGATGTCGTGGTGGTGGAGGAAGCGGAGTTCTCGCTGACCTCCGAGGAGGAGCCCGCTTCCGTCGAAGAACCCGCTCCCGTCGAGGAATCTGCTCCTGCCGAAGATCCCGCCCCCGCCGAGGAACCTGCTCCCGTCGAAGAACCCGCTCCCATCGAGGAACCCTCCCCCGTCGAAGAGCCCGCTCCCGTCGAGGAATCTGCTCCTGCCGAAGATCCCGCCCCCGCCGAGCAGCCCGCCCCCGCCGAGAAACCTGCTCCCGTCGAGCAGCCCGCTCCCGTTGAGGAGCCCGCTCCCGCCGAGGAGCCTGCTCCCGTCGAGGAGATCGTCTCGGTGGACGAAGCGCCCGCGGTCCTCGCGCCCGTGGAGGCCGAGGCAGCCCCAGCGATACCGGAGGCGCAGCTGGTGGCTGCGGGCGAAGCCGCCAACGACGGCACCCGCGCCTTCTCCGCCACCGCCGCGGTGGAATCCGAGACCTGGCAGAACGTGAACCTGGTCCGCGCCGAGGGCTTCACCGGCGCCCTCGCCCAGGTGAACGGCACGCTGACCCTGCAAAACGTGCTCATCGACGGTCGGCCCGCCCGGGAGGTGGACCTGACGGCCTACTTCGCTTTCGGCCCCACCGGTGCCATCGCCATCCAGGACGGCGCGCCGATGCAGCTGAGCCTCTCCGGCTTCTCCTTCAACAAGGGCAGCAAGGTGACGCTGGCCGTGACCCTGAACGGCGCGAGCCTGCCCGCCAAGAAGGCCAAGTGGACCACCTCCAACAAGAAGGTGGCGAAGGTGTCCAAGGGCAAGATCACCGCCAGGGGCGCGGGCGTCGCCGTCATCACCGCCACCAGCCAGGGCCAGGCGGCCAGCTGCCTGGTGATCGTCACCGACTACAAGCAGGTGAAGTCCCTGAAGATGAGCGCCCGAAAGCTGAACCTGGCGCTGTTCGGAGCCCAGCCGCTGGGCCTGACCATCAAGCCCGCGGACGCTTACCAGCCGGTCATCACCTGGGCCTCCTCCAACCCCGCTGTGGTCAGCGTGGATCAGAGCGGCCTGGTCGCCGGTCTCTCCGGCGGCACCGCCACCGTCACCGCCATGTCCGCCAACGGCAAGAAGGCCACCTGCAAGGTGACCGTGAAGGAGATCAAGCCCACCGCCATCTCCTTCGCCAAGCCCTACGTGTCCCTGGAGCCGGGCAACACCTACGCCACCCAGCTCACCATGGCCCCCTCTTCCGTGTCCAACCCCGCCGTGAGCTACGCCAGCGACAACCTTGCCGTGGCCACCGTGGACGGCAACGGCGTCGTCACCGTGGTCGGCTATGGCGCGGCGGGCATCACCGCCACCTGCGCCGCGGACCCCGCCGTGCGGGCCACCTGCCGGGTGAGCGTGCTCCAGCCGGGCCACAAGCGCATGGAGGGCCTTGTCATCGGCATCAACCCCGGCCACCAGAAAAAGACCATCTCCAAGCAGTATCCCCTGGCCCCCGGCTCCAGCAAGAAGGCCAAGGGCGTGAAGACCGGCGCCTGCGGCAAGTGGACGCGGGTCCCCGAATACGAGACGAACCTGCAGATCGGGCTGAAGCTGGCCGCCCTGTGCAGCGACGCCGGCGCCACCGTGGTCATCACCCGCACCAGCAACGACGTGATGCTGACCAACATCGACCGTGCCAAGATGCTGAACGACGCAGGCGTGGACGTGGCCCTGCAGCTGCATTGCAACAGCGTTTCCAATGCCAGGTCCGAGGGCAACAGCGCCTACATCCGCACCACCACCCCCTATGCCGACGTGAACCGGGCCATCGGCGAGTGCATCACCGCCTCCATCAGCGCCCAGTGCGGCTGCAAGAACCTGGGCGTGAAGATCTGCAACACCTACATGAGCCTGAACTGGACCGAGACCCCCTCCTGCCTGCTGGAAATGGGCTACCTGTCCAACAAGAAGGAGGACGCGCTCCTGGCCACCGACGACTACCGCAACAAGGTGGCTCTGGGCATCTTCGAGGGCCTCTGCGCCTATTTCGGGCGGTAACAGAGGGCCACACAAAAAGGGCTGTCTCAAAACTCAAACAAAACAGAGGTCTATGAATCAACCACCCGTAGGGACGCCATGAATGGCGTCCGCGGGCGGCATGAATGCCGCCCCTGCGTATTTGATGATTCCACTTCCTGCATGTTTGCTGTTTTGAGACAGCCCTTTTATGATGTTTTTTACAGTTCCAGCAGCATCGCGGCGTCGAAGCCCATGGTCTCGTAGACCAAATCGAAGATCTCCCACAGCCGGTTCAGATCGTCCTCGCTCAGCTGGTACACCTGCTCGGTGCTGCGCTCCATGATGAAGGCGCAGCCGTCGGTGGCCACGGCGAAGTCGAAGATCTCGCCGTCCTTCGTGGTGCACAGCAGCGTGCAGTTCATCGTGCAGCCGTCCAGCTCGCCGGGGTTCTTCTTCGCCCGCCGGAGCATGTCCTCGATCTCCTGGAGCACGGCCTCGTCCTCCACGGTCTGGTTCACGTGGTTGTCGTCGTAGTCCTCATACTCCATCTGGACCTCGCTCAGCTTGGTCTCCGCCAGCGCGCCCGCGCCCAGCGCCAGGATCAGCGCCGCCGCCAGCAGCGCGCAAATCAGCTTTTTCATCGGTATTCCCTTCTCTCGTGCCAGTATTCGGGCGGCCTTCGCCACCCTTCTGACGCTATTATACACGGCCCGAAATCCGGAATCAATGCAAGCCCGGGAAGTGTCCAAAAACCTTCGCTTTCCCAACACAATTCGGGCCCTTCCTCGCCCCCTTGACACACCCCCGCGCAGATGCTATCATATTCTCCGGCAAACCAACGAAAACGGAGCGCACGCACATGCAAAACGAAAGCCTGTATCAATCCCTGGGCGTCAGCCCTGAGGTCTATCATTACGGAGAAGCCGTTCTCGCCGGACTGAAGGAACGCTTTGAGGCCGTGGACGCCGTGGCGGAATACAACCAGAGCAAGGTCATCGCGGCCATGCAGAAGCACCGGGTCAGCGCCCCCTGCTTCGCCGCCACCACCGGCTACGGCTACGACGACGTAGGCCGGGACACCCTGGAGAAGGTCTACGCCGACATCTTCCACACCGAAGCGGCGCTGGTCCGCCCGCAGATCACCTGCGGCACCCACGCCCTGGCCGTGGCCCTGTCGGCCAACCTGCTGCCGGGGGACGAGCTTTTAAGCCCGGTGGGCCGCCCCTACGACACGCTGGAGGAGGTCATCGGCATCCGCCCGTCGAAGTGCTCCCTGAAGGAGTACGGCGTCAGCTACCGGGAGGTGGCCCTCACCGAGGACGGCGGCTTCGACTGGGACGGCATCCGCGCCGCCATCAACGACCGTACCAAACTTGTCACCATCCAGCGCAGCAAGGGCTACGCCACCCGGCCCACCTTCTCGGTAGAGCAGATCGGCAAGCTCATCGCCTTCATCAAGTCCGTTAAGCCCGGCTTGAACGTCATGGTGGACAACTGCTACGGCGAGTTCGTGGAGACCGTCGAACCCTCGGATGTGGGCGCGGACATGGTGGTGGGCTCCCTGATCAAGAATCCCGGCGGCGGCCTGGCCCCCATCGGCGGCTACATCTGCGGCACGGAAGCCTGCGTGTCCCGCTGCGCCTTCCGGCTCAGCGCCCCCGGCCTGGGCCAGGAGGTGGGCGCGAACCTGGGCATCCTTCCCGCCTTCTACCAGGGCCTGTTCCTGGCCCCCACGGTGGTGGCCGGGGCCCTGAAGGGCGCGATCTTCGCCGCCAACGTCTATGAGAAGCTGGGCTTTAAGGTCGTGCCCGACGGCGCCGAGCCCCGCCACGACATCATCCAGGCCGTGGAGCTCAAAAGTCCCGAGGCCATGCGGGCCTTCTGCCACGGCATCCAGGCCGCGGCCCCTGTGGACAGCTTCGCCATCCCGGAGCCCTGGCCCATGCCCGGTTACGACAGCGACGTGATCATGGCCGCGGGCGCCTTCGTGCAGGGCAGCAGCATCGAGCTCTCCGCCGACGGTCCCATCCGCGAGCCCTACGCCGTCTACTTCCAGGGCGGCCTCACCTGGTACCACGCCAAGCTGGGCATCCTGCTGAGCCTGCAAAAGCTGGTGGAAGCGGGCCTGGCGACCCTTCCCGCATGACGAAACAGGGCGGCGCAAACGCGCCGCCCTGTTCTAATTTAGTAGTTTATTTCTCCGGCACCAGCAGGCCGTAGCTGCCGTCATTGCGGCGATAGAGCACGTTGATGGAGTCGTTTTCCGCGTTCATGAACATGAAGAAGTTGTGGCCCAGCAGCTCCATCTGGGTGATGGCGTCGTCCACGTCCATAGGCTTCACGGGGAACTTCTTCGTGCGCACCACGTCGTAGCTGACCTCCTCGTACACCGGCTCCACAACCTCCTCCGGCGACTCCGGCTTCGGGTCGCGCAGGCGCTTGCCCATCTTGGTGCGATAGCGGCGGATCTGGCTCTCCAGCTTGTCCACGGCCCGGTCGATGGACAGGTACATGTCGTTGGAATTTTCCTCGGCGCGCAGGATCAGCCCGTCCACGCTCACGGTGATTTCCGCGATGTTCCGGCCCCCGCGCTGCTGGCGGAAGCGGATCAGGGCCTCGGCCTCCTTGTTGAAATAGCGATCCAGTTTGTTCAGCTTCTTTTCAGCCCTGGCTTTCAGGCTGTCGGATACAACTTCCTTGCCCACGTACACAAACTTCATTCTTCATCGCTCCTTACTATTTCAATGGCGTTCGGCGCGGCCGCCGCAGCGACTTTCAACCTAAATTTAACGCCTTGATAATAATATTCTGCATCGAAGCCGGTTTTCCTGCATCCCTGACAACTATTTTTTGCTGAACGGCGACACCGAGCAGAGGATCGCGGAGCCCACGTCGTTCACTGCCGGGTCCTCGGCCCCGGTGGGCGAGATGTACACGGCCAGCACGTAGTTGGAGTGGGTCGGGTGATAGAAGGCGACGCCCCGATAGTCCCCCGCCGCCCGGGCGAAGGAGATGCAGGGAATGCCGTTGATGTCCAGCTTGTTGATCTCGCCGAAGCCCGCGGAGGCAAAGTCCGCCGCCAGCTCGTCCAGCGTCTTCAGTTCCCCGGCCCGTACGAAGCTCACGGCCACGCCCATGGCCGTATCGCCCACCGCACTGTCCGAGCCGCCGTTTTCCGCCCGGTAGAAAAGTCCCGCCTGCTGCTGGGTCTCGTCCAGGTCGATGCGGCTCCACTCCTTGGGCAGGAACAGCTTGAAGCCGTCCTCGAAGGTCACCCACCGACCCTCGTAGGGCGCCATGTCCTCGGTGAAGGCGATGTGCCCGCTCACCGATTCCACATCCTCTTCCGCGACCGCCTCCGCCGCTTCCACGGCCTCCTCCGCGACCGCAGTTTCTTCCACATTCACGTCCGCTTCCGCCAGTCCCGCGCAGCCCAGCGCCAGCACCAGCGCGGCCAGCAGCGCCGCCATCCATTTCTTCATTGTCATGCTCGTATCCTCCCGCCGTCTCCGGCGCTTTGTTTTCCTCATTCTATCACAGCGGGCAGGGGTTGTCAATTTCAACGCATGAAAAGGCAATCATAGCGAAAGCCGTGTCGGAAATCCATGCCTCCCGTCACTCCGCCTTCTTCTTCGCCGTCCGCTTCCCCGTCGTCCTTCTCGTCCCCGTCCTTCTCGCGGCCTTCTTCTTCGCCGGGGCCTCCTTCTCGAACGTCACCGCGGGGCCGTTCTTCGCCGCGTCCACCAGGAAGGCGGAGAAGCGCCGGATGCCGTTCATGAAACGGGCGGACTTCTGCTCCCGGGCGGCCACGTCCCCCTGGGAGGCCAGGTCAGAGAGGAACTTCTCCCACTTGCCGGTGGTGACGGCGGAGGCGATCTGCTCCGGCACCACGGCGATCAGCCGCCGCCCCTTCTCGGTGGACACGATGGTCTTGCCCCGTCGGGCGGCGTAGCCCACGTCGATGAGCCGCTCGATGGTGGCGGCGCGGGTGGCGGGCGTGCCCAGGCCGGAGGACTTCATCTGCTCCCGCAGGGCTTCGTCCTCGATATCCCGCCCCGCGTTCTCCATCAGGTTGAGCAGCGAGGCGTCGGTGTGGGGCGCGGGCGGCTTGGTGGCGCACTTCTTCACCGTCGCCCGCTGCACCTTCCGCGTGTCTCCCTCGGCAAGCTGGGGCAGCGGCGGCTCCTTCTCCTCGCCCTTGTCGCCCCGATACAGCGCCCGCCAGCCCTCCACCACGGGCATCGCGCCGGTGGACTTGAACGAATGCCCGCCCACCTGGGTCACCACTCGGGCCGCGTCGTACTCGTAATAGGAATAGTGCACGGCGATCAGCCGCCGGGCGATCATGTCAAACAGCATCGCCTCGTCCCTGGTCAGCTTCGAGGAATCCGCGGTCTTGTCGGTGGGCACGATGGCGTGATGGTCGCTGATCTTGGAGTTGTCGTAGAAACGCTTCGACTTCAACCCCCAGTGCAAGTCCTCCGACTGCACGAAGGGCTGATAGGCCGCGGGCAGCTTTTTCAGCGTCGCGGCGATCTTCGGCTTCATGTCGTCGGGCAGGTACCGGCTGTCCGTTCGGGGGTAGGTGACGAGCTTGTGGGTCTCATACAGCGCCTGGGCCACCTTCAGCGTCTTATCCGCGGAGAAGCCCAGCTTGCGGTTGGCCTCCCGCTGGAGGCTCGTCAGGTCGTACAGCTGGGGCGGGGCGATCTTCTTGCGCTCCACCTTGCTCTCGGCCACCCGGCCCTCCTGCCCCGCCACCTCGTCCCGCACGGCCCGGGCCTTCGCCTCGTCCATGCAGCGGGTGTCCCTGGTGTCCGGGTTCAGCCAGAGGCCCTCGTAGTCGCCAAAATTGGCGTGCACCTCCCAGTAGTCGGTGGGCACGAAATTCTGTATCTCCAAATCCCGCTTCACGATCAGGTTCAGCGTGGGCGTCTGCACCCGGCCCACGGACAGATGGGCGTCGTAGGCCAGGGAGAAGGCCCGGGAGGCGTTCATGCCCACCAGCCAGTCCGCCTCGCTGCGGCAGCGGGCGCTCTCATACAGCGAATCGTAGCAGGACGCGGGCTTCAAATCCTCGAAGCCCTGCTTGATGGCCGCGTCGGTCATCGACGAGATCCACAGCCGCATCACCGGCTTCTGGCACCCCGCCATCTGGTAGATGTATCGGAAGATCAGCTCGCCCTCCCGGGCGGAGTCCGTGGCGCAGATCAGCGTGTCGATCTCCCTGTTCAGCATCCATCCTTTCACGATGCCAAACTGCTGCGCCGTGCCGGGCAGCACCTTCAGCGGGATCTTCTCCGGCAGCATCGGCAGATCCGCCATGTTCCACTTCACCCACCGCGCGTCCGTCTCCCCCGGCTCGCTCAGGGAAACCAGGTGGCCAATGGCCCAGGTGACGACGTATTCCTGCCCCACCAGGCAGCCCTCGCCCCGGCCCTTCACGCCCAGCACCCGGGCAATGTCCCGCGCCACGGAGGGCTTCTCGGCTACGATCAGCGTCTTGGACATGGTAAACTCCTGTACATTTCTTTTCGGTAATCGTAATGATATACCATTATTCTATCAGCAGCCGATTAATTTTGCAACGCCCTTGTCACAGTCACAGACATTTGCATAAAAAACCAGATTGCCATGTCGGGCTGACGCCCTCCTCGCAATGACGTTCAACGCATCGAATGGATACAACGTCATTGCGAGGAGGTCAGAGCACAGCCCTGACCGACGTGGCAATCTGGTTCTCTTCTCTCGTTTCAGCGATCTTATCTCCCGTACTTCTGCACGGTGTACATCTCCCCGAAGGTGTCCACGGTGGCCTTTTTGATCTTCTGCTCGGACACGGGGCGATCCTGGAAGCCGGTGGGGGCGGCGGCGATGGCGTCCACCACGTCCATGCCCTCAGTGACCCTGCCGAAGGCGGCGTAGTCGCCGTCCAGGTGGGGCGCGTCGGCGTGCATGATGAAGAACTGGCTGCCCGCGGAGTTGGGCATCATGCTGCGGGCCATGGACAGCACGCCGCGGGTGTGGCGCAGGTTGTTCTGTCGGAAGCCGTTGCGGGCGAACTCGCCCTGGATGGAATAGCCGGGACCGCCCATGCCGGTGCCCTTGGGGTCGCCGCCCTGGATCATGAAGCCGGGGATGACCCGGTGGAAGATCAGGCCGTCGTAGAAGCCGGAGGCCACCAGGGTGACGAAGTTCGCCACGGTGTTCGGCGCGATTTCGGGATACAGCTCGGCCTTGATGATGCCGCCGTTTTCCATTTCGATGGTGACGATGGGATTGGACATGATGTTTTCCTCCTGTGATATCAATGATTATGGTTCGCGTTCAAGGGTTTCCGGGTCGCCGTAGTCCGCCTCGAAGGTCTCCACGCGGATGGTGGCGATCACCTGGCGGGTGAGGGGCAGGTAGGTGCTGTCCGTGGCCTGGGAGCCGATGGCGTCCAGAGTGTCCAGGCTGGCCGCGTCGTTTGCGTCGATGCTGCCGAAGGCGGCGTAACGCCCGTCATACTCCGGATAGCTGCCCTGCATGATGAAGAACTGGCTCCCGGCGGTGTCGTAGCCGCTGGTCCGGGCCATGGAGATGGCCCCGCGCATGTGGGAGACGGTGTTCTGCGTAAAGCCGTTCTCGGCAAACTCCCCCCTGATGGCATAGCCGGGGTCACCGGTGCCGTTGTTCTGGGGGTCGCCGCCCTGGATGAACACGCCCGCCACGATGCGGAAGAACTGCTGGCCGTCGTAGAAGCCCCGGTTGGCCAGCTTGATGAAGTTCGCCACGGTGTTGGGGGCCTGATCCGGGTAGAGGGTGAAGCGCATTTGGCTGCCGTCGGACATCGTGATGGTGGCCACGGGATTCGGCACGACCTCCTCTTGCTCCTTTGGCCCGCCCAGATTCAGCAGCAGGATGATCGCCACGGCCAGCGCCACGCCGCCCAGCGCGGCCAGAACCGCCACGCGCCTCCAGTCGCTGAAAAATCCGCCCTTGCGTCTGCGGGTTGCCATGGCCGTTCGCCTCCGAAATTCAGTTTACGGACGCCATGAATGGCGTCCCTGCGGGGAACAATCCCTCCGGCGCTGAAGCGCCACCTCCCTTTACACAAGGGAGGCTTTGCAAAAGCGTCCTTGGCTCCCCTGTGCAAGGGGAGCTGTCACGCTCAAGCGTGACTGAGGGGTTGTCGTGATTATCGGGGATTGCCGGGTTTGAGCGAGAAGATCACTTCCCGCTTTCTCCCAACCATCTCGTCCACCCGCGCGATGTACTCCTCGATATTGCGCACGTTGGGCGCGCGCTCGATGCGCAGGTCCCGGTCCCTCGGGTCAAAGAGCCACTTGGTGATGGCCCCCGCGCCCAGCGCCAGCACGCTGACGGTCTCCTCCATGTTGCCGATGTTGTACAGGCAGGCCTTGCCGGGTTTGGCATAGCCCACGTTCTCCAGGTTCCCGGCCATGTACTTCTGCCGGTACAGGTAGTAGGGCCGCCAGCCGCCTTCCATCAGCCGCCCGCGGGCCAGGTCGATCATCTCCCCGGCGCCCTCCCGGCTCACCTGGCCGTAGCCGTTCCCGGCCACCACCAGGCTCTCATGCAGCTTGCTGGACCGCTTGATGGCCAGGGAATGCACCGTCACGCTGTCCGGCGCGAGGCCCTCGATCACGTCCAGCGTGTGCTCGAAGTCCGCGAGGTCCTCCCCCGGCAGCGCCGCGATGATGTCCATGTTGATGTCGTCGAAGCCCAGGGAGCGGGCCAACTCATAGGCCGCGATCGTCTCCGCGCCGGTGTGGGCGCGGCCGATGCGCCGAAGGGTCGCGTCGCTGAAGGTCTGGGGGTTCACGGAGATCCGGCCCACCCCGTGGTCCTTCAGCATCCGCAGCTTCTCCCCGTCGATGGTATCCGGCCGCCCGGCCTCCACCGTCCACTCCACGGCCCCCGGGAAGGCCTCCTGGGCCGCGGCCAGGATGCGCTCCAAATCGCCGCAGGGGATGGCCGTAGGCGTACCGCCGCCGATGT
>CADBCX010000097.1 GCA_902793245.1 uncultured Eubacteriales bacterium
ATCCCGGCATTGAGCTGTCGCTGAACGACCTGAGCAGGCATCCCGAGGAAGAAGGCACTTCCGCCGCCCTCGTCCGCGGCGTAGCGAAGGGCATGGCGGACAGGGGATTCAAGCTCGGCGGCTTTGACGCTGCGGTGACCAGCGACGTGATCGGCGGCAGTGGCCTGTCCTCCTCCGCGGCGTATGAAGTAATGGTCTGCGCCGTGATCGACGCGCTGTACAACGGCTTCACGGTGGACAGCACCACCCGCGCCCAGATTTCCCAGTACGCGGAAAACGAGTATTTCGGCAAGCCCTCCGGCCTGATGGATCAGATGGCGTGCTCCACGGGCGGGCTGGTGACCATTGATTTTAAGGATGTCAAGAACCCCGTGGTGGAGCCGCTGTTTTACGACTTCCAGAAGGCGGGCTATTCCCTGGTGGTGGTCAACACCGGCGGCAGCCACGACAACCTGACCGCCGAATACGCCGCTGTGCGCACGGAAATGCAGGCGGTGGCCAACGCCCTGGGCAAGGACGTGCTGCGGCAGGTGCGGCCCGAGGAGCTTTGGAAGGGAATTCCGGAACTGCGCAAAACCCTGGAAGAAAGGCCCATCCTCCGCGCGATGCATTTCGTGGACGAAAACCTGCGGGTCAAGGCGATGGTGCAGGCTGTGCGGGACGGCGACCTGAACGCGATGTTTGAAAACATCATCGCTTCCGGGGAAAGCAGCTGGAAGCTGCTGCAAAATCTCTATCCCGCGGGCAAGAGCCAGCCTCTTTCCCTGGCGCTGGCCATGGCGTCCTATCTGCTCAAGGGCAAAGGCGCCTGGCGCGTGCACGGCGGCGGTTTCGCGGGCACCACGCTGAACTTCGTTCCCAACGATCAAGTGGATGATTTTGTGCGGCAGATGGAAGCCGCGTTCGGCAGCCGTTCCTGCTTCGTGCTGAACGTGCGCCCCGAAGGCGCGGCCATCGTCTTCGCATCCACGGCCCAATAAACCTGATTGAATGCAGCTCCATCCGTCCTGTCGGCAGATGACGGGCGGGTGGAGCTTTTCATAGCGGAGGTTTGGGGATTAGGCAATAGGGATTAGGCAATAGGCATTAGGGGATCAGCTAAAAGCCTTCCCCTCAAGGGGAAGGCTTTTTGGCTGGGTTTTCTACACTCTCTGAAGGGTAAACTATCTGTACTCCGCTCTAAAACCCCTAATTCCTCTCCACAGAAAGGAGCCTGCATGGCTGAGTTATTGGGCTTTCTGGCGGGCGGCGCAATGCTGGCGCTGGTCGATGCGCTGGTCATTGCGTTCCTGCGGCAAATGGGCTGGCTGCGGCGGGACGAATCGCTGCTGCTGGGACGAACCGCCGGCATGGTCTGCGGGGCGGGCGTTATGTACCTGGCGCTGGCGCTGCTGGGCCGACTGGCGGTTTTTGGAAAAATCGAAGGGGCGATTTCCCTGGATCTCCTGTTCCGCGGCCCGTACATGTCCCGGATGCTCCCGGCGCTGAGCAATCCGACAGGCGTGGGGCCGGTGTCGCTGGCGTTCGCGTGGGTGAGCAAGCTTGCGGGCGGCCTGCTTTTCGGGCAATACGAATTCTGCGGAATCGCGCTGGCCTGGTGCATGACGATTGCCAGCCTGTTCCTGGTTCAGAAGCGGATCGGGAAGCTCGCGGACGGTCAGAGGGCGCGGGATGCGGCGTTCCTGCTTCTGTGCCTGCCCGGGAGCGTGTTTTTCCTGCTGCCGGGCTGGGCGCCGATAGCGCTGCTGGGCTGCGCCATTGCCTTTTCCCTGCTGGGAAAGCGGCTGCATGGGTGGAAAATACGCCTGTCTCCCGTCGCCTGGGGCTGGATTCTGACCATTCTTGCCGTGCTGTCCGCGGCGGTGACGGTCTGCGCTGCGGAAGGCCGGCTGGGCTGAAGGAGGAAGCGGCATGATACAAAGGCTGAAAAAGCGCTGGCTGGACTGGCTGCTCATCCTGGCGTTCGCGCTGGGGCTGCATTACCTGGCGATGGCGCTGCACCTGCTGATGGAAAGCGGTTCCTTTTCCTTTGGCCAGCTGGGCAGTCTGATTGCCGGACGGCTGATGGAGCCGGGGGACGCCACGCGCTACATCGACGTGGCCCAGCACGGCTACGTGACCCAGGGCGAGAACATGATCAACCTGGTGTTTTACCCCCTGTATCCGCTGCTGATGCGCTGGCTGGGGTGGCTGACGTTCAGCCTGCCCCTGGCGGGGGTGATCATCTCCCACGTGGGCTACGGCATCGCGTCCATTCTGCTGTACGAGCTGATTCTGCTGGACGGGGACAGGCGGCAAGCCTGGGACGGGGTGCTGCTGATGGCGCTGTATCCCTTTTCCATGTTCGCCCTGGGGGTGTTCACGGAGGGGCTTTTCCTGGCGCTGTCCATTGGCTGCCTGTACGCGCTGCGGAAGCGAAACTTCTTAGCGGCGGGCATCGTGGGCTTCCTGGCGGCGATGACCCGCACCCAGGGGATGCTGCTGTTTTTCCCGGCGGTGTACGAGTGGGTGACGCTGCGGTTCGGCCCGAAAAAGGAAAAGCTTCATTGGCGGAACGCCTTTCTGCTGCTGATTCCCGTAGGATTCGGGGTGTACCTTTGCATCAACGCGGCGCTGTGGGGCAACTGCTTCCAGTTTTTAAAGTTCGAGGCGGGGGAGCCCTGGTATCAGAGCACCCAGTGGGTGGGGGCGAACATCGCCCAGCACTTTTCCATGGGCCAGAATTATCCCGGCCTGGCCTGGATCATTTACTATGCGCAGATCGTCCTGTACTTTTGGGTGCTGGCTGTGCTGGCGTACGGCGTATATAAAAAGGAACGCATGGCGTACCTGCTCTACGGCGGGGTGTACCTGGGGTTCTCCTACCTGTCCGGCTGGATGATCAGCGGCGGCAGGTATATGCTGTGCTGCGTGCCGGTGTATATCATCCTGGCCAAGCTCAAGGACGGCCCGGCAAGGCGCTTCCTGCTGCTCGGCGCCGGGATGCTGTTTGTGCTCTACAGCCTGCTGTATCTGCGGGGGTACGCGATAATGTAAAGCGTACAGAGTGCAGAGTACAGAGTACAGATTTATATAGTCATCCGATGGCAGAAAGCCAAATCGCGCACACATGATTATCTGTACTCTGTACCCTGAACTCTGTACTCTGAAAAAAGGAGCCTTTTATGATCATTACACATTCGGCGGAAGCAACCCGAGCCCTGGGCGCGAAGCTGGCGCAATCCCTGCAAGCGGGGGACGTGGTGCTGCTGCAGGGGGACCTGGGCGCGGGCAAGAGCGAGTTCGCCCGGGGAGTGGCCCGGGGCCTGGGTATTTCCGGCCCGGTGCCCAGCCCTTCCTTCACCATCCTGAACGCCTACGATGAGGGCCGCATCCCCCTGTACCACTTCGACTGGTACCGCATCCACGACCCCGACGAGATCGGGGAAATGGGCTTTGAGGAACAGCTTCACGGTAACGGCGCGTCGCTGGTGGAGTGGAGCGAGCAAGCCCCGGAATACATTCCTGACCGCGCGCTGGCCGTGCGCATCCGGGCGCTGGACGAAAACACCCGGGAAATCACCCTGGAACCCCTGGGCGGGTTCCCCTTCGGGGAGGAAAAAATACTATGATTCTGTTTTGCTTGGACACCTCCGGCCCGGTGGCAGGGGTGGCGCTGATGCAGGACGGCGCGGTGCGCTACGAGGCCATGGCGGTGAACGCTTTCACCCATTCCCAGTCCATCCTGCCCATGGCGGAGGAAGCCTACGCCCACACCGGCCTGGACATCAGCCAGACGGATTATTTCGCCGTCACCGTCGGCCCCGGCTCCTTTACCGGGGTGCGCATCGGCGTCAGCACGGTGAAGGGCCTGGCCCATGCGGCGGGGAAGCCCTGCGTTGCCGTGGACGCCCTGGAAGCCATGGCGGCGGGAGCGCAATACTTTAACGGCGTGATCTGCCCCATCCAGGACGCCCGGGCCGGGCAGGTCTACGGCGCGGCCTTCGCGGGGGGCACCCTGGAAAGGCTGCTGCCCGACGAGCCCATCAGGCTGGAAGATTATCTGGAAAAAGTTTCCGCTTTCGGACAGGACATGCTGTTCCTGGGGGACGGGATGCCGGTACACTGGGAACGCATCGAGGAAGCGCTGGGGCCCCGCGCCCAGTTCGCCCCGCCGCATCTTTCCTTCCTGCGCCCCGCGTCGGCGGCCTGGCTGGCCTGGAACAAGCGGGACCAGGCGGTGGAATATCAGAAGCTGTCGCCGCTGTACCTGCGCCCGCCGCAGGCCGAACGGCAGAAGAATCTGAGGGAGCGGGGCCATGCGTGAGTATATCATCCGAAGAATGACCCTGGCCGACGTGGACGGGGTGCACGCCGTGGAGCGTTCGTCCTTTCCCAAGCCCTGGACGCGGGAGGACTTCGTGAAGGAAATGACCGGCAACGCCTGCGCCCGGTATCTGGTGGCGGAGGAAGCGGGAGAGATCATCGGCTTCGCCGGGGCCTGGATCGTGCTGGACGAGGCCCACATCACCAACATCGCCGTGCTGAAAGCCCACCGGGGCCGGGGCATCGGCCGCGCCCTGACCGAAGCGCTGCTGCAATACGCCGCCAACTTAGGCGTCACATACGCCCTGCTGGAAGTGCGCCGGAGCAATGAAATCGCCCAGAGACTGTACAAGTCCCTGGGCTTTGAGTACGTGGGCACGAGGAAGAAATATTACGTCGATAATGGCGAGGACGCCTTTCTGTTCTGCTGCCAAAGCCTGCCTGAGGCCGACCCGGACTTTGAGGAAGCGGAGACGGTCAGGGAATAGGGATTAGGCATTAGGGATTAGGAATAAGGAAAACGAGAGTGCAGAGTACAGATGATTTAAAGTGCCAAGCAGGAGGTCCACCAAAAGCCTTCCCCTTGAGGGGAAGGCTTTTGGCTTGCTCCCAAATCCCTATTACCTAATCCCTATTGCCTAATGCCTATTGCCTAATGCCTCACTCAATCTTCCGCGGGTGCGAGGACAACGGCGGTTCTTGCGGGCAGGTAGAGGTTCAGGTGGCCCTCCTCGTTGGGCATCCGCATATGGGCGATACGGCCATAGCCGTTATAGCAGAAGTCGTCGCTGGAGAACAGCACGTCGTAGGGCTTGTCCGTGCCCACGGGGATGGCGTAGTCCACGTAGCTTTCGGTGGGGGAGAAGTTGAAGGCGAACAGCAGCCCGCCCCGCTCGAAGGCGATGACGTGGTCGCTGTTGTGAATCCACTTGAGGTAGGGGTACTCCTGGTCCAGGATATGATACTTTGTGGCGGTGTGGATCATGTCCTTATCGAAGGCGTAGAGATCCTGGTATTTCAGGTTGTCGTTGTTCAGCAGGCTCCACTGGCGGCGGCAGTAATGGAAGCTGTTGCCGTTGCCGGGACGGGGGAAGTCGATCCACTCGGGATGGCCGAACTCGTTGCCCATGAAGGTGAGATACCCGGTGCCGCCGGCGGCCAGGGTCAGCAGCCGCGTGATTTTATGCAGCGCGATGGCCCGGTCGATCACGCCGGAGTGGCAGTCCTTGTTCATGTCGGTGTACATGGCGGCGTCGGCGTAGCGGAAGATCATGGTCTTGTCGCCCACCAGCGCCTGGTCGTGGCTTTCCACATAGGCGATGGTGCCCGCGTTGCGGAAAGTCAGCTCCCGCCACATGTCCTCCAGGTACCAATCCTCGTCCTTCTTCTTGGAAAGCTTGATCCACATATCCGGCAGGCCCATGCCCAGGCGGTAGTCAAACCCGATGCCGCCGTCGCTCACCGGCTCGCACATGCCGGGCATGCCGCTCATATCCTCGGCGATGGTCAGGGCGCGGGGGTTCACCTGGCGGATCAGTTCGTTGGCCAGCATCAGATAGACCACGGCCTCCAGGTCGGTGTTCATGGTGAAGTACATGCCTAAGTTGTTGAAATCCGTGCCCAGGGCGTGATCCTGGTACAGCATGGAGGTCACGCCGTCGAAGCGGAAGCCGTCAAAGTGGTATTCCTCCATCCAGAATTTCAGGTTGCTCAGCAGGAAGTGGATGACCTCCGGCTTGTCGTAGTTGAAGCACTTGGTCCCCCAGGCGGGATGGTCGCCCTTGCCGCCGTCGTGGAAGAACTGGTAAGAGGTGCCGTCAAACAGGTTGATGCCCTCCAGGGTGTTGCCCACCGCGTGGGAATGCACCACGTCCAGCAGCACCCGGATGCCCATTTCGTGGGCCTTGTTCACCAGGTATTTCAAATCCTCCGGCAGGCCGAAGCGGCTGGAGGCGGCGAAGAAGTTGCTCACCTGGTAGCCGAAGGAGCCGTAGAAGGGGTGCTCCATGATGGCCATGAGCTGGATGGTGTTGTAGCCGCCGTCCTTCACGTGGGGCAGAACCTGGTCGGCGAAGTCCCGGTAGGTGGCGATGCGGGAATCCTCGGTGCACATGCCCACATGGGCCTCGTAAATCAGCGGCTTTTCGTCGCAGTGGAAGTCCGCGTCTGTCCATGCGTAGGGTTCCAGGTCGTCCAACACCTCGCAGCACCAGCTGCCGTTGGCCCAGTCCTGGATGGCCCGGCGGGTGTAGAGGGGCAGGTGCTGGGTCAGGTGGTCGCCGTTGCGCACGATGGTGATGACCTTGCTGCCCTTATGCAGCGTGTCGCCGGGGAGGAACAGCTCCCAGTTGCCGTTGTCCTTCCTTTCCAGGGGCGTTGCCGTCCAGGCCCAGTCGTTGAACTCGCCCGCCAGGTACAATTGATCCGCCGCGGGGGCCCACTCCCGGTACACCCAGCCGTCGGGCGTCTTGTGGAAGCCGTAATACTTATGGGCGTTGGCAAAGTCCAGCAGGGAAGCCTTGCCCTGCAAGAGCTGGTACAGCTTGTTCTTGTACCGTTCCATGCGCAGGTTGATGTCGCCCTCGAAGGGCACGAGCTCCGGATGCGTCTCCAGGATATGATACATAGGATTTCGACCGCCTTTCCGTTTGATTGTATGGGTGATCATGGACATACTCTTCTCATTATTTTTATTATATCATTTTTATCCGGTAAACGCAAGCGAAGAAAATGAGAATCAAATAACGCGCATGCGACGACAAGGATTGACACATGTAACCTGTTGCGGAAAAAACAAATTTGCGATAATCGACCAGATTATACATGCGTGGAAGGGATGAAACAATGCCGAAATGGTTAAATATCAACTGGAAAACACATCAAATGAGGCAAAATATGGGAAAATGTAACGCAATAAATGAAATTGTTCGGCGCAAATTTTGAGAAATAAATACCTGATTATCAATTGCGGAGACCGCACGATTTGAGCATAATAATATCATAGGGTGAAAATGACGCCCAAAACAAAAAAAGAGGGAAAAAAGAAGTTGCCCACTACCCAGGCCAGCGCCAACGCGGCCAAGACAAGCGCGGAAGCCCTGAAAACCACCACCCTGACCACGCCCATCACCATCCGCGCGGCTATCACGGTCATTTCCACCGTGCCCATCCTGGTGGTGTATCCCTTCCTGCAAAAGTATTTCGTCACCGGCATGGCCCTGGGCAGCGTGAAGGGATAATAACGGCAGCGCCCGCTGAAAGGAGGATGTATGCCTCATGTCTGAAATGGCAAAGCATACGGAGGAAACGAAAAGCCGTTTTCCCGATGGCTTTCGCATCCTGCAGGGACGCCAGGAATACATCACCTATATGGAGCATTCCTCCGTCCGAGTCTGGGCGTCCGATGTTTCCGCCCACTATGACAACCACTGCCATTCCGCCATCGAGATCATTATCCCGAACCGGGGAACCGCTGTGTACCAGCTTCAGGATGAAGTGTTCCGCGTACAGCCGGGAGAAATCCTGATTCTGCCGTCGGGATGCATGCATTCGCTGACGGAGCCGCCGGAAACCCAGCGGTTCCTGGTGCTGTTCGAGCCGACGCCGCTGCTGAACCTGCGGGATATTCCCGCGATCAACGTCATGATGCAGCAGCCCATCTACCTGCGGGCGGACAGCGAGCTGCAAAGCGGGGTCAGGCAGCTTCTGGATCAGCTGGTGGACTGCTATTTCAGGAAAGAACCCCTCTGGAATATGGAGTGCTATTCCTATCTGCTCCAGATGTATGCCCACCTGGGCCGCCAGTATTTGCAGACGGCGGAACCCCAGTATCCTTCCCACCACAGCATCGACCCGGCTATCATGAACAGCGCCATCACCTATATCAACGAGCACTATATGGATGAAATGTCCCTGGAGGACGCGGCCCTGTTCGCTGGTTTTTCCAAATACTACTTTTCCAGGATGTTCAAGCAGTTTTCCGGCATCTCCTTCTCCGAGTACCTGACCAGAAAACGCCTGACCGTGGCGACGGATCTGCTGGTGCGAACCAATCAATCCATCCGTGAGATTGCCCTGGCCTCCGGATTTGGCAGCATGGCGACGTTTAACCGCATTTTCCGGGCACAAAAAAACTGTACGCCCTCCCAATACCGGGCGATATATAGCATGGCGCTGACGCCGCAGCCGGATAAACCGATTTTTTGATCTGACTTCTTCTGCCCCGAAAGCATTTCCGCTTTCGGGGCTTTTTGTGCGCAAAATCGAAATGGTAATATATGGCATATCAATGCAGGTACGGGAAGGGGAAAAGCAATAAGCAGGGGCATTTGTTGGAAATGCGGATTGAAAAGGATGGGAAATGTTGGATATTGCCCGCTGATTATCCATATATTGGTAAATGAAAATGGATAATTCAACCGGTCTTATTCGTCCTTGTGGTGTACGGCCAAGGCCGGAACGAAAGAAATTTACCAAAGGAGGAATTCTCATGACCAATCGGACGTCCCATCGAATTCTCAGCGCGGCGCTGGCAGCGGCGCTGTGCCTGACCGCGCCTGCCGCAGCCATGGCAAGCGAATTTGCCACGGTGAAAGGCGGCGGTTTGAATCTGCGCCAAACCGCATCGCTGGAAGCAAAAGTGCTGGGCCAGTATGGCACGGGCACCTGGATCGAAGTGGTGAAGAAAGGGGAGACCTGGAGCCAGGTGAAGGTCAATTGCAAGGAAGGCTACATGATGACCAAGTATCTGGACTTTGGGCCGAAAACAAAAACCATGTACGTCCGCACCAATACCGGGATCGGCCTGAACCTGCGGGAAGCGCCCAACCTGTGCGCGAAGATCATCACTTCCTTCCCGGTCAACACCGCTGTGAACGTGATTCAGGCGGGGGAAACCTGGTCCAAAGTGAAGGTTGGAGAGCTGAGCGGCTACATGTCCAGCGCTTACCTGTCCGCCAAGAAAACGGAAACAAAGCCCGCCACGCCTGCTGACAAGCCCGCCTGCACCTGCGCGGTGCTGAAAAACATCAACGGCGGCTGCTATGTCAACTTCCGCAAAGCGCCCGGCATGAAAACCAAGATCATCAAAGCGTATCCCGTGGGCACCACCGTGGTCGTACTGGAAAAAGGCAAGCTGTGGAGCAAGGTGGAAATCGACGGCCAGCAGGGATATGTGAGCACCTACATGCTTCAGTTCTGACCCGATGCGTCGGCAAGGCGTCTTTTCCGCTCCGGCACCGCTGGGATGTCAGGACGGAAAGCGCCTCGCGTGTCAGGAAATCGTATCATCAATCGAAAGAAAACCAGCCATGAAAGCGGACCTTGGCCGCTCAATGAAAAAAACCGCTTCCCTTTGCGGGAAGCGGCTCTTTTTATCCGTCAGATACGATGGGGTATCTTTCCGGAATCAGCCAGGATTAGAACTGGCCGTCGAAGTATTCGATGCCAACGATCTTGCCGGCGCGGTTGTAGTACACAGCCCATTCGCCCTGCACGGTCATGTAAGCAGTCTGAGAGGGATTGGCGATCACGGTGGAGAATTCGCTGTTGATGTACTTGTAGGAGCCATAGTAGCCCTGGATGTAGCCGGGGATTTCGACTTCTTCGCCGTCCACGAGAACCTTAGAGGGAAAAACAACGGTGCAGTCTTCCAGTTCGAAGCCATAGTCGTACAGGTACTGATCGATCTGATCCAGAGCATTGCCGAATTCGAGTTCACGAACCGGGCCATACTGATCAACATTCACAACGGGGCCGCCAGACCAGCCGCCGACCTGCACAAAACCTTCGGGCGCATACACGCGTTCGCTGGTGTCAACATCGATGCCCAGGTATTCTTCCATCTGCTGCTGGGTGACGCTGCTTTCCCAGGTAGCATAGTACTGGGAAGTGCCGGGCATATACTTGTGGCCCCAGGTCAGAGCGGTGGCCTTCAGGTCTTCGCCAACGGCCAGTTC
>CADBCX010000098.1 GCA_902793245.1 uncultured Eubacteriales bacterium
CCGCTGTGCGGACTTGCGACGATTGAGCCTGCGGAAAGAGCCGCCAACCCGGATGCTTCGCATCCGGGGAAAGCCTGGGAATAATCCCCAGGGGAAAGTAAACTTTCCCCCTGGGATTTTCCCGGCTTTCTTGGGCCAGAAGCCTTCTAACTTTCGTAAACCCCAGCGCGGCAGGCGGAACTTGTTTTCTCTGCCCAACTTGTTTTTTCGCCTATTGGGATGCAAGGGATGAAATCCCTTGCCGCAGGCCTGGGGGCGCGCAGCCCCCAGCGTATCCTTTTGTTTGATTTTACCCTTCAAAACATAGATATTACGAGTACTGAATGAGAATGCTGTTACAGATTGAACAACGCAGGACTGCGAGCGTTTCACAGTCCTGCGTTGTTTATGGTTTATAGGGTTCCCCGGCGGATTTGTCGCGCTCGAGGGAGCGGTTGATTTCGCCGCGGAAAATTTTCTCGAATTCAGGGGAGGCGAAGACCTCGGCGGGGGGGCCTTGCTTTAACAGCTTCTGCTGCACCAGCACCACCCAGTCCGCGTACCGGCGCACCAGCTCCCAGTCGTGGCTGACCATGAGAATCGCCATGTGGTGGGTGTTGCGCAAGGCGGAGACGGTTTGCAGGAACAGGCTCAGGCCGTTCTGATCCACGCCGGACACCGGCTCGTCCAGCACCAGCAGGTCGGGCACAGGGGTCAGGGCCATGGCCAGCAGCACCCGCTGCAATTCGCCGCCGCTCAGCGCACCCAGCCGCTTGTCGATCAGCTTTGCCGCCTGGGTTTCGTCCAAGGCGGCGTGAACCTGATCCCGGGTCGCCTTGCCCACGCCCGTCCACACCGGGCGGCGGGACAGGGAGGAGGCCATCAGATCACAGACCGTCAGGGGCATTTCCCGGTCAAAGGGCAATTGCTGGGGCACGTACCCGATGCGCGGCGCGGGGAAATTGTGGCCGTCCGCGTCCACGTGGCGGATGCTGCCCGTGTGCGCCCGCTGGCCCAGGATCGCCTGCACCAGCGTGGTTTTGCCCGCGCCGTTGGGGCCCACCAGGGCGGTCAGCTGGCCGCAGTGGATGTGGAAGCTCACGTCCTGGAGCAGCACGTCCGCGCCGGCGGTGACGCCCACGTGATCCAGCTCGATGCGGCACAGGTTGCAGGCATCGGGCCGGGGTTTGATATTATTCTTCATCGTTTTCGGTCATGTCCGCGTCCACGTCCATCTCGGGAATGTCGTCCTCGGACACGGCGGGAACGGTGGTCTGGGCCAATTGCTGGCGCACCAGCGCGTCGATTTCGTCGAACACGTCGGGATGATCCTTCAGGTACTGGCGGGCGTTATCGCGACCCTGGGCGATGCGCTGGTCTTTATAGGAGAACCACGCGCCGCTCTTCTGGATGATATCCTTGGCGATGGCCATGTCCAGCAGGCTGCCTTCCTTGCTGATGCCCTGGCCGAAAATCAGGTCGAATTCGCAGGTGCGGAAGGGCGGGGCCACCTTGTTTTTGACCACCTTCACCTTGGTGCGGTTGCCGATCACTTCGCTGCCGTTCTTGAGCTGTTCGCCCTTGCGCACGTCCAGGCGCACGGAGGAATAGAATTTCAGGGCGCGGCCGCCGGGCGTGGTTTCGGGGTTGCCGTACATGACGCCCACTTTTTCACGAATTTGGTTAATGAACAGGGCGATGGCGTTGGTTTTCGCCACCACGCCGGTCAGCTTGCGCATGGCCTGGCTCATCAGGCGGGCCTGGATGCCCACGAAGGAATCGCCCATTTCGCCGTCGATTTCCGCCCGGGGCACCAGCGCCGCCACGGAGTCGATGACCACGATATCAATCGCGCCGCTACGCAGCAGGGCTTCGGCGATTTCCAAAGCGTCCTCGCCGCAGTTGGGCTGGCTGACGTACAGCTCGTCGATGTTCACGCCGAGGTTCTTGGCATAAGCAGGGTCCAGGGCGTGCTCCGCGTCGATGAACGCCGCCGCGCCGCCCATCTTCTGCACCTGAGCCACCACATGCAGTGCCACGGTGGTTTTGCCACTGGATTCCGGGCCGAACACTTCGATGATGCGGCCCCGGGGAATGCCGCCCACGCCCAGCGCCATGTCCAGGTCCAGGCACCCGGTGGGCACCACGTCCACCTGCATGGCGGTCTTTTCGCCCAGCTTCATCACGGTGCCCTTGCCGAATTCCTTTTCAATGCTGGACAGCGTGGCTTCCAGCGCCTTCATCTTTTCCTGCTGGGTGGTGTCCAGCTTCAGGTCGTTTTTCTTTGCTTCCTTCTTGGCCATGGCGGTTGATCTCCTTTAGCATATCGTTTCATTGAAAAAGACAGGGAACGATTGCACTCCCTGTCTGTCATTCCTTGACGCAAAGAGCAAGTTTATTATAGAACATCCGTTCTGATTCGTCAAGGGGAAAATTGACTTTCCCTTTAGTATTTGATATAATATGAATAAACACAGAGGCTGTGGGGTGCGCCTTTAATCCCTCAGGATTAGACTTGTACCGGTTTCCCTCCTCTGTGTTTTTTTGTGTGCTGCCATATGACAGGTATGAGACGCAATCTCAAGATGGCAAACAGCTTGTCAGCATTTCTCCAATGTAAAATATAATGTCTCGCAATGAGATCCTTCGCGTTCGGACGCGCTCAGGATGACAAGGCTGTTCGCATACTTTCATGCAGCTTGACGAAACCAAACAAAGGATGAATTGGTTACATCCCGCCGGATTTGATGATTTCCCGATGGCCCCACACGTACTGCCAGCCGCTCCACACGGTCATGATGGCCATGAGGATAGTGAAGGTCAGCGTGAGCCAGTGTCCCTGGGGCAGCACCATGGCGGCAATGACGCAGAAGTATTGCAGGTTGGTTTTGATCTTGCCCAGCCAGCCCGCGGCGATCACGTTGCCCTTGCCCGCGGCTACCAGGCGCAGGCCGTCCACCAGCAGTTCCCTTGCCGCCACGATGGATACGGCCCAGGCGGGCAGGTGCCCGTCGGCGCAGAGGAACACCATGGCCGTTAACACCAGCACTTTGTCCGCTACCGGGTCGGCGAACTTGCCGAACACGGTCACGATGTTGCGCTTCCGGGCAATGTAGCCGTCGAAGAAGTCGGTAATGGCCGCCACGGCGAAGGTGATCGCGGCGGGAATGGGCAGATCCAGCGCCCACAAAAGCAGGCATAAAGGAATCAGGCAGATCCGCAGCAGCGTTAATTTGTTCGGCAGATTCATATCCGTATTTCACACCGCGTCCGGCGGCTTCTCCTCTCTCTTTACGAATCTATTTTTTTCCCTGTCCGTAAGACCGGTGAAAAAAACTCCCCGCCCAGTCCGCCACCCGGTAGCGCAGCTTCTGGTGCCGCTTGATGGCGACGGCGGCGTCCAGCGCGCCCTGGCGGTAAGCGCGGTTGTTGGGCTGCATCCGCACGGCCTCGCGGAAGGATTGGTGCGCGGTGCCGTACTGATGCATGTTCATGAGCAGCGTGCCATGGATATAGTACCATTCGTCATCCCTGGTTTCGGCATGGCTCAATTGGAGCAAGGCGCTTTCATAACGCCGCTGTTCCATCAGCTTCACCGCCAGGCGCTTGGCTTCCTCCGCTGACAGCACGTTCAGCGGCGCGCCCGGCTGATGCCCCATGGATACGCGAAGCGCCTCCTCATAAGCCAGGTTCAATTGAATCAACTGCTCCTGGGCTTTCTGCTGGGACTGGCCGTCATGAAACTGGTCGGGGTGGCAGGCCTTTACTTTCGTATGATAGGCCTGCCGCACCTGCTGTTCCGTTGCGGTGCAGGGCAAGCCCAGTAATTCAAAGGAATTCAATCGGTTCATCCCTTCCGTAATTCCCCGTTTCAGGGAAGGAGCGGAAGCATATATCGAAAAACATACGGGGAAAAGCCGCTTCGGAAGGCAATTATTCTTCCAGCGGCTCCCGGCGGATATTCGCGCCTAAGGCGCGCAGCTTTTCTTCGATATGCTCATAGCCCCGCTCGATATAGCCGGGCTCGTAGATTTCAGTCACGCCGTTAGCCATCAATCCGGCGATCACCAGCGCGGCGCCGGCCCGCAGGTCGGTGGCGGTGACGGGCGCGCCGTAGAGCTCGCTCACGCCCTGGATGATGGCGGTCTGATCCAGGATCTGCACCTGCGCGCCCATGCGGCGCATCTCCATCAGGTGCTTGAACCGGGATTCAAAGATGGTTTCGATCACCACGCTGTCGCCGCTGGCCCGGGTGAGCATGGCGCTCATGGGCTGCTGCAGGTCCGTGGGGAAGCCGGGATATTCCTGGGTTTTGATGTTCACCGCCCGGTGGCCCCGCACGGTGCGCACGCGGATGGCGTCGTCCATATCGCTGACCGCCACGCCCATTTCCAGCAGCTTGGCCGTCAGCGATTCCATATGCGTGGGAATGCACCCGCGAATCACCACGTCGCCCCTTGTGGCGGCGGCGGCGATCATGAGGGTGCCGGTTTCGATCTGGTCGGGAATCACGGTATACACGCTGCCGTGCAGCTTCTTCGTGCCGGTAATGCGGATGGTGTCGGTACCGGCGCCCTTGACGCGGCAGCCCATGGAGTTGAGGAAGTTGGCCAGGTCGACCACGTGGGGCTCCCGGGCCGCGTTGTGGAGCGTGGTATTGCCCTCTGCCTTGGCAGCCGCCAGCATGGCGTTGATGGTGCCGCCCACGGTGATGCGGTCAAACACCACGGAACCGCCCACCATTCTGCCCTTGGCAGTGATCGTCGCGCCGCGCTCGGCAACCTCCGCGCCCATGGCCCGGAACGCTTTCAAATGCTGATCCACAGGCCGCGCGCCGATGGAGCAGCCGCCGGGGTAGCCTACCTCCGCCTGACCGAACCGGCCCAGCAGCGCGCCCAGCATGTAATAGCTGGCCCGCATGCGCTGGGTCTGGCGGTAAGGCACCCGCCAGGAATTCACGCCGCGAGGGTCAACGGACAAGCGCCGCGCGTCGGGCTGGTAATCCACCTTCGCGCCCAGATCCGCCAGGATGTCGATCAGGACATGTACGTCCTCGATGTCCGGCAGGTTTTCCAGTACGCACGGTTCATCGCACAGCAACGTGGCGGCAATCACCGCCACGGATGTATTCTTTCCGCCGGATACATAAGTTTCTCCTACCAGTGGAATCCCACCCGTAATGAGCAGCTTGTAAGAATCCATCCAGCCGTTTCCTCCTCGTGTAAAAAAGCATACAAAGATAAGATAAGGTACCATTTTTAGTATACCATAGGATGACGAATTTGTTAAGCTTTTTTTCATGAATTATCTTGCGCTCCCGTCCTCTTTGGGCTTCAAAGGCTGCGGCGCGGGCCTTTCCGGGAGAAAAAGCCCCGTTCCCTGAACAGCTGTGGGAGCGCAGAAAAATCAACAGGAAATCACCCAAAGCTATTGATAAGTTCTGGGTAAGTTTGGTATAATGACATGGTTTTCGGGAAAGAATGCCGCGCGGCGGAATAGTTTGCCGCGGGCAAAACGAAAAACAGAAAGCGAGAAAAGCATCCATGCCAAACATTGCCGTCCTGATCGACGCGGAAAACGTGCTGCCCATCCACGCCGACCAGATTTTCACCCACGCATCCTCTTTGGGCACCATCTCCGTGAAGGAAATCTACGGCGCGGCCGCCGCGCTGACCGCCTGGGTGGAGCCTGTGCTGAAATACGCGCTCCACGCCAACCTGACCATCAAGGCCTCCAAGGGCAAGAATACCTCCGACATCGCGCTGGTGATCGGCGCGATGGATCTGCTGGTAGCGGGCAACATCGACACCGTGGTGATCGTGTCCAGCGACAGCGACTTTTCCGCGCTCTCCGTGCGCCTGCGCAGCGCGGGCATCGAGGTGGTGGGCATGGGCACCGAAAAGGCCAATCCCCTGTGGCGCACGGCCTGCTCCGCCTTTGTGGTTTTGCAGGCTCCGTCCTTCCGTCCCGCGCCGGCGCAGCAGCCCGCCCGTTCGCAGCCCGCGGCGAAGCCCGCTCCCCAAAAGCAGGAAGCGCCTGCCAATCCGAACGCCAATCAGCCGAAAAAGAAAGCCGATTCCAAGCCCGTGGCGCCCACCCATGCGGCTCGCATGGCCATCATCACGGCCTTTATCAAGGAACAGCTGGAAGCTAACGGCGGCAAAATGGTCGTATCGGCCCTGCTGCCCGCGCTGAACGGCCTGGCCGAATACCGGGTGGATCAGCAGCGCTCCAAGCGCAACGCCCACAATTACCTGATGCGCCTGTACGGCGACGCTTTCACGTTTGAAGAAGGCGAGGGCGGCAGCTTCATTTCCCTGCGGGCAAGCGCGCCGGAACAGCCCAAGAAGCCGGAAGAAACGCCTGCCAATGAGGCGGACGAGCTGCCGGAAATCGAAACCGCCGAGCCGGAACCTGCCGAAAAACCCGCCGAAGTCCCTGCGGAAGAACCTGCCCCCGCCGAGCCGGAAGCGCAGGCAGACGAACAGAGCCAGGCAATCGCGGCCTTTGCCGCCCGGCTTGTGGACGCGGGCATCCCGGCAGACGCCGCCCAGCAAATCATCGGCATCCTGAACGAAAACAGCAACCTGCGCACCGTCTACAACAAGCTGCGCGCAGTCTTCGGCGGCGATACCGGCCGGAAGTATTACCAGATCGTGAAGGAAGTCGGGAAGGGATAATCGCTTAACGACGCTTTAGATTACTATCACCTATCTGTGAGAAAAAGACGAGAGTACAGAGTGCAGATTTATATTGTCGAACAATTATGGATTCCGTAGTATGTTCACTATATCATCTGTACTCTGCACTCTGAACTCTGTACTCTAAAACGAAGTGACGTAAAGCGCCCATTTACCGCATCCAAGTTTTGTACGAAAGGAGCCGTCATGAAAACCAAGCGTTTGACGGAAATGGAAGCCTATGTCGTGAGCCATGGCTCCGCGACGATGGAAGAACTGCGGGATGCGTTCGGCGTATCCATGAACACGGTCAGGCGGGACGTGGCGGAGCTGCTGAAAACGGGCAGCATTGAGAAGGTGTACGGCGGCGTGCGCGCCGCGAACCAGAACGTCATCCAGGCCGCTTATCCCAAATCCGGCGGCACGAAGCGCGCCATCTGCTTTGAGGCCGCGCGGCTGGTCAAGGACGGCGACATCGTGTTCATCGATTCCGGCACCACCACCGTGCAGATGATCGAGGCTATCAAAGACCTGCGGGTGACCGTGATTACCAACAATATTCAGGTGATGACGAAAGCGCTGGAATACGAGAATATCCGGGTGATCATGCTGCCCGGCGAAGTGCACCGCAACACGCTTTCCATCACCGGCGAGGACTCTGCCGAGTACCTGAGCCACATGAACACCAACATCGCGTTCATGGCATGCACCGGCGCGTCCTTCAACGGCGTGGCCAATTCCAGCCCGCTGGAATACTCCATCAAAAAGGCCGCCGTCGCCAACACGGAAAAGGCGGTGCTGCTGGTGGCGGGCTCCAAATTCGGCACCACCAGCCTGCTCATTTACGCCGGCCTGAATAAATTTCAAACCGTGGTTACCGACAGCCGCATCCCGCCCGCTTATCGCCAGCGGCTGAAAGAATTGCATATCGACCTGCGGATTGTGAAGGATGCGGCGGAGGAGGGATGATCAAGCCCGGGACAAGAAGGCTTCAAATTTATGTTTATGCAAAAATAATGGACTAAATTTAGCATTTTGTCGAAAACGTGACACATTTTTGACACAATAGTGCGATACCATAGCATTGCATAGGGTGGTTGGCAACGGATGGGCTTTCGCTGCCCCCTCGGTGAAAGTCATTTTTGTCCTGTTGTTTTTATTTTCTGACCGTCCTGGCAGTCCGCCGCTCCCCTCGCGGCGGGCTTTTTTATATTTTTTGTTTCATGAACCAAATAATGGATTATTAACAAATATACATCGTGTTCGATATTTTTACATCACCCTCTTTCTCTTGACAACTTGCGCGGACTGCATGGAAACCCCTTGCGAAAATGGAAAAAAACAGATATAATATATACATACTCAAATATGGAAAGGGGCAGATTCTCATGGGCTATAAAGAAGAATACCAGCGCTGGCTGGACATGTTCGCCAACGACGCGGAAACCATCCAGGAACTCCAATCCATCGCGGGTGACGAAAAGGAAATCGAAGACCGTTTCTACACCGAACTGGCTTTCGGCACCGCGGGCCTCCGCGGCGTGCTGGGCATGGGCACCAACCGGATGAACGTGTACAACGTGCGCCGGGCCACCATGGGCGTCGCCAAGTACCTGATCGCCCAGGGCGTGCAGGATCAGGGCGTCGCCATCGCCTATGACAGCCGCATGAAGAGCGACGTGTTCGCTAAGGAAACCGCGCTGACCCTGGCCGCCGCGGGCGTGAAGGCGTACCTGTTCGACGCGCTGCGTCCCGTGCCGGTGCTCTCCTACACCGTGCGGCACCTGAACTGCGCCGCGGGCGTGGTCGTCACCGCCAGCCACAATCCGCCCCAGTACAACGGCTACAAGGTCTACGCCGCCGACGGCGCCCAGCTGGGCCCCGAAGCCGCCGACGCCGTGACCGGATACATCCGCGCCCTCAACTACACCGACTGCGTGCCGATGGATGAAAAGGAAGCTCTGGACAAGGGCCTGCTCAAGATCATCGGCAACAAGGAAGTGGACGACGATTACATCGCCATGATCAAGGGCCTGGCCCAGCGGCCCGAGCTGCTGGCCGAGCGCGGCAAGGATCTCAAGATCGTGTATACTCCCCTCCACGGCTCCGGCAACGTGCCCGTGCAGCGCCTGCTGAAAGAACTGGGCGTCAACTACACCGTGGTGCCCGAGCAGGAAAAGCCCGACGGACACTTCCCCACCGTGAAGGCTCCCAACCCCGAAGACCCCAACGCTTTCACCCTGGCCATTCCGCTGGCCCAGAAGGTGGGCGCCACCGTGGTGTTCGGCACCGACCCGGACTGCGACCGCCTGGGCGCGGCCGTGCAGGACGGCAACGGCGTGTTCCACACCCTCACCGGCAACCAGATCGCCTGCCTGATGCTGCATCACATCCTGAGCAGCAAGAAAGCCAACGGCACCCTGCCCAAGAACGGCGCGGTGGTGAAGTCCGTGGTGTCCACCGAGCTGGCCCGGGCCATCGCCGAGGATTACGGCTGCGCCATGATCGAAGTGCTGACCGGCTTCAAGTTCATCGGCGAGCAGATTCAGCGCTTTGAAGAGACCGGCGAGCATACCTTCCTCTTCGGATTTGAGGAATCCTTCGGCTACTTGAGCGGCACCCAGGTGCGCGACAAGGACGGCGTGAACGCCTCCCTGCTGCTGTGCGAAGCTGTGTGCGCCGCCGCCGAACGGGGCGAAACCCTCTATGACACCCTGCAAAAGATTTACAAGAAGTACGGCTACTTCAAGGAAGCCGGCGTGTCCGTCACCCTGCCCGGCAAGGACGGTGTGGCCAAGATCGCGGGCATCATGAACAGCCTGCGCACGAATCCGCCCAAGGAAGTGGCGGGCCTCAAGATCACCGGCGTCCGGGATTTCAGCGCCGGCATCCGCACCGCCAACGGCAAGGAAGAAAAGCTGGACTATCCCAAGAGCAACGTGCTCTACTACGAGATCGAAAACGGCAACTGGATCTGCGTCCGTCCCAGCGGCACCGAGCCCAAGATCAAGCTCTACGTGGCCGCGCGCGCCGACAGCCAGGAGGCTGTGGACGCCCTGAACGCCAGGATGGCCGCCGACGCCCAGGAGTGGATGAAGTAAAACACATTCCCCCAAAAAACACATTGGCCGGACGGGAAATCCCGTCCGGTTTTTCGCTGTTCCGCGAACAGTATCTGGACCATGCGGGGTTTCGCAGTCAGGGCAACAATCCATCCAGAAGTATTTCATACTTTTCTTTTTCCAAAATCTTAGCAATCTTGTTGTGAAGGGGAAAGACCGGCGGGGCGTTGCCCCGCACCCCACCAGGGTACTGAGTACCCTGGACCCGCATGAACGGAATCTGCTTGACTTCATGAATCGGCTTGGTTCCCGCTGTTGCGGGCAGGAACGCGGACGACTGACTTGACGCCGTTGTGCTTCTGGCCCGGCGGCGAAGCCGCCATTCCGGATGCAAAGCATCCGGGAAAGCAAGGAAAAAGCGCTGGGGAAAAGAAAGCCTT
>CADBCX010000099.1 GCA_902793245.1 uncultured Eubacteriales bacterium
ACGGGTGGACAGCGTGAAAACCAATACCGTCAGCATCGCTACCCAGATGGGCGTGACAAGGGTGGATCTGGACGATATTACCTTTGTGGAGGTACGCAATCACCAGCTCACTTACCACACTGTGGAGGGGGACTATTTCCAGTACGGCTCCATTGCAGCCCTGGCGAAGGAGCTTTCCGGAAAGGGCTTCGCCCAGTGCAATAGCTGTTATCTGGTGAATTTACAGCACATTCGGGATGTGAACGGTTATCGTGTAACGCTCTCCGACGGAAGCGAACTGAAAATCAGCCAGCCCCGGAAAAAAGGTTTTATGGAAGTGCTGAACGCCTATCACGCCGGGCAGCAAAAAGAATACTGAAGCTTCAGAGCCTGAATAAATCGTTGAGGCTTTGTTTGCTGTATACAAAAAAAAGAGAGGATATTACGATGACCAAACGGATGTGTATCTTTTTTGCGGTTTTTCTTCTGATAACAGCCACTTTTCCCGCCTGTGCGGAGCAAGCGGTTTTTTCCAATAAAATCAAAGCAGGCGATATTCTTTGTTTTGGCACGCCGGACGAGGAGAGTGGCTTTGATGGAAAATGGCTGGTGCTGGACGCGGAACACACCAACATGGACACGGAGGGCATGTTCCTTGTCTCCCTGAATCTGATCGGGGATGAACAGGGCAATCCGATCATATTCCGGGATATAGGAGATGTGTCCGTTTCTTTCTCCAATCGGGGAGAAGAATACGCAAAAAGTCATCCGGGCGTAACGGACTATCAAGGCAGCAATATGCAGCGCTGGTGTGCTGATTTCCTGTCCCGCCATTTCAGCGCGGCGGAGCAGCAGGCCATCCTGCCCACGCGCAAATCAGATGACGGTATCGCCATCCCCGGCTTCGGCATCCCCCTGCCCGGCGCGACGGCCGGAACGGTGGATTTTGACCCGGTGGAAAACATTCTGAACGGCGACAGGCTGTTCCCCATGTCTGCCGAAGAAGCCGCCAACGAACGCTATGGTTTTACGGACAACAAATCCCGCGTCGCCCTGTACAAAGGCAAGGCCAACGGATACTGGCTCCGTTCACCCCACATTCCTACATTTCCCCTGGACGTAGGCTTCGTGTTCTCCTTCGGCGCGGTCATGGACTATCCCGTCAACGCCAGATCCATGTTCGCCATGGCTACCTATGCCCGGCCTGCTTGCAACATCTGCAGAGAAAGCATTGCCGCTCTGGATGCGTTGTCCGTGACAAACGATACTGTCATCTGGCGGGTCACGTTTCAGGGCGATGCGCCCAATGCTCAATTCTACGACCTGTTTTTGCCGGAGATCGGAAACGTGCCGGATGTACAGCGCATTATTTCTATCGCACTCCCTGCCGCCGTCCTTCTCTTGTTTGCGCTGGTTATCGCAATGGTATGGCTGGTCGTCAGGCATATCCGTAAAAAATCTTTCCTTTCCCGCTGCGGAATGAAGCAGCCGATCAAAGCGGAATACGCTGACGGAGATGAATAAGCAGTAGCTCGAAGAAAAACGATTGCTCATCCCTCGTCACATTCTGTTGTCAATTGTAGTTTGCCACAACTGATCCTGAATATCAACGTTATCCGTAAAAACTTGTAATATACTCAAAAAGAAGAAGAAAAACCGCTTAGAAACGAACGTACAAGCGGCATAATTTCATAAAAAAATTAGCATGGGAAAGGCGTGGATGAACTTCGCGCCTTTTTCTTTTGCGGAAAAGAGGGAAAGATAATGGCTACAACAACTTGGATTCCCCTGCACGTGGGGAAAGACGGCTCCATTCTCAAAGCGTTGCAGCGAACGATCACTTATGTAGAAAATCCCAATAAAGCCATCTCCCAGTACGCCGGCATTCAAGAATTGGACGCCGCCACGCTGAACCGGCTGGTGAAGGCAATCATCGTCCATGAAAAGATCGACGACGACGGCGAACGCCATATCACCATCGAGATTCACTTCAACTTGCAGCCCATGCCCGAAGTCCAGCGGCTGGAAAGCGCATCGTAAGCCTCAATGAAAAAACGGAGTTGTTCATTTTGAACTTCTCCGCTTTTTTGAACAGAGATACCATCAGGGCTTTGTTCATGGTAGAAAAACCAAAGTGATTTGCCGGACTTGAAAGGGCAGCATCAGCGATCCCTTTTTGCCATGGCAGGACGCAGCTTTTCCGCCCAGTAATCCCGATACAAAATGATTTCCGCCAACAGGCACATGGGCAGGGCAGCGAAGAAATCCAGCGCGGAATGCTGCTTGATGAACATGGTGGACAGGCAGACCAGGATCACCAGCGCGACCACAACGATTTTCCATAAAAGGCTGGCGTCCTTTTCCTTGCACCACACCGAGGCGATGCCCAGGGAATAGCCCACATGCAGAGAGGGAAGGATGCCGCTCGGCGTATCGAAAGCGTAAATTACAGAGATCACCCAGGTGAAAAAGTTTTCCCGGGGAAAAACGTCTGGCCGCAGTTCCTGACGGCTGGGATAGAGGATGTACACCGTCATGGCCACCGCCTGAGTAATCATGATAAAGACGGACAGTTTTTTGAAGCTGTCGATATTGTACAGCAGGAAGTACAGAAGAGAGCCCGCCACCAGCAGATACCAGAGGACATAAGGGATCACAAACAGCTCGTTGAAAGGGATCATATCGTCCAAGGCGCTGTGGATCACATGGCAGTTTTCCAGGGGGATCAGCTTTTCGGTGATAAAATAGAGCGCGAAATAAACCACCCAGCCCAGCAGGAGCTTTAAATGACTGAAGGCAGGATCGTTGATTTTGTTCAGGCGGAAATCACGGTAATCTGCGACGGGTTTTCTTATTATCATTATCACTGTTTTTCATTTCCTTTGTCAATCGGGCCGGTTGATGGGATAATCCTTTTTAGGAATCACTGCGTAAGGCACCACGGTGTGCCGGGGAAGGCTTCTGCCCAGGCGCGTGACGGCGTCCATCAGCTCCTCGCAGACGCGGCGGCGCTCCTGCTCCATGGGCTGGTCGGCGCGGTAACGGACGGGCTGGCCCAGCACCATTTTTTTCAGCTTGGGCGCCACATACATGGGCACGAAGCACAGCTCTTTCTGAGTCAGGCGGTGATACATCTGCGCCAGGTCGATGAAGCGGTCCTGAAAATCGTACACGATATTGTTGTGGGGTACGGCGCGCTCCGGAAAAATCACGATTTTCGCCCCTTCCCGCAGTAGCCGCAGCGTCTGGCGGAAGGTGACCATCACCCGTGCGTCGCGATACACGGGAATGGTGTTGGCGCTGTTGAAAACCAGCACGCTCAGCGGCGCGATGAGATAGGAGCACAGCCTGTAATACCAGTGGGTATACCAGGGCTTCATGGACCAGAAGTCCTGATAGGCGTAGGCGGGCACCTCCCGGAGCGTCATCATCTGCGACGCGCACCACGTATAGCGGTGATCGCCCAAATAAAGCTCGGCGGCGATGGGCCCGTTCATGTGGGCGTGGTTGGCTACGATCACGGCCCCGTCCTCCGGCAGGTTTTCCAGCCCCTCCACTTGCATTTTGGGGGATAAGGCCCGTACGAACCATTTGATCGTCCCATAAGCCGCCAACTGAATCCTTCCCGTGGCCATGATCACACCTCCCACAAAGATGATACACGAAACGGAGCGGAAATTCAATCACCGCGTCGAAAAAGGAAGAAAAACGAATCTGGTTTCCCTTTATTCCTTATCCTTTACGCATTCCACAATGTCCCAGCGTTTCAGGGAACGCATGGACAGAAAGTGGCTGAAAACGATATAAACGAACACCAGCCCGGCGGTGGCCGCGTATTCCCAGGGGCTGTTGACAAAGGGATAGGAGCGGTTGCTCATTTCCATATTGAGCAGCGCTTTTTTCGCTGCGAAAACGCCGATGGGAAATCCCAGCCCACAGGAGCACAGGTAATGCAGAAGGGACTGGCCAAACCAATGGCGGGACAGCTCTCCGTGCTGAAAGCCCAGGGTGCGCAGCACGCAGAGCTCCCTTTTCTGCTCCAGCAGATTGGTCTGTGCGGTGTTCACAACGATCACGATGCCGATAATCATGGCAATGCCGATCAGGATCCAGCAAGCCAGATTGGCCCCTTCCAGCAGATAGAGCATGGCGGAATAGGCCGCGTGAGTAAAAACAGCGTATAAATACCCCTCCTGCTCCACCAGAAAGCGGATGAATTCGGATTCGTGTTCAGCCGGGACACGGCAGATCAGGGAACGCAGCTCACATTCCCCCAGCGTTTCCGCCTGCGTATCGGTGATATACTGGAAACGGGTGGCGCATTGCTCGGAAACGGCGCTGACCTGTACCGGCGTACCGTTAATCCGCAGTGTATCACCGGCGGACACGCCCAGCCGCTCGGCCAAGTACCTGTCCAGCACCACGCCGTCCTTTGTGACGGGGAGGACGTTCTTTCTATGATCCTCGACAGAGATCAGTTCTGTATGATCCTGTACCGCCACCAGATTCGCGCTTTCCGTATATCCGTTCACAGAAAAATCCACCGTGTAATAATCCATGGATTCCACGTCGGAAACATAGGGAAGCGCCGCGATGGCCTGTCTGAGTTCGCCGCCCGCTTCGCCGCCGACGAAAACCTGACAGTCATAGTGAATGCCCCGGGCGAACGTCCGATCCATGATTTCGTTTGAAGAAGAAATCATGGAAAGGGAAACGAAAATCATCATCACGGAACCGGCCAGGCAGAAGGCCGAAAACAGAAACCGAAGCCTGTTCCGCAGCAGGGAAATGACGCTGAATTTCAGGAAAGGAGAAGCGCCGCGGATGAGCCATTGCGCCAGCCGGGGGATTTTTACGGTGGAAGGCTTGATCCGCGTCATTGCCTCCGAGGGCTGGACGCCGCTGATGGCCGATGCGCTGACGAGGGTGGCCACTTGCACCACGGCGATGGTGAGCGCCGCGGAAAGCAAAAACTTCTGCCAATTGAACACCAGGATCCTGACAGGAAGCGGGAAAAGCACATCATAGAAATAATAGCAGAAGTATCCTTGTATCGCCAGCGAAATGACCAGCCCCAAAACAATCGCGCCGATAGAGACGGCGAACCCCGTGCCGCAGAAAAGGGACACGACCCTGAGCCGGGTAAAGCCAAGCGCCCGCAGAATGCCGATTTCACGGCGGCATTGCCGGATCATCAGCGACATGAACAGATAGACCACAATCATGGCGATGGCGAAAAAGAACATGGGAATGAAATCCGCCATGGTTTCTATGGGGATCAAATTGTTGTCGATGCGCCGCTTCATGGGAGAATCCCTGTAGAGAACGGCGCTTTTTACTTCCACACCGGCTTCCTCCAGCACGGCTTTTATATCCTGGAGAACAGCCTCGGGGGAAGCACCTGGGGAAAAACGGAACAGAAACTGATTGCAGAAAACCAGGTAATCCTCCCACTCGGAAAGCTTCTCCGCCGCTTTCCGTAATTCATCCTTCACATCGGCAAACTCGGCCAGCGCCTCGATCCAGCCATTTTCCACCTCCGCGCGGGAACTGCTGAGTTGTTCTTCCCCTTCGGCGATTTGGCGCTCCGCGTCGGCAATGGCGTCCTCGATCTGCGCTTCGGCCTCCTCGATCTGCGCCAAGCCGTCACGTATTTTTTCTTCTCCGGCTTCGATCTGAGCCAAGCCCTCGTCCAGCTGCGCCTGGTAATCTGCGATTTGGGCGAAGCCCTCGTTCAATTCGGAAAAAGCGCTGTCGATCT
The DNA here is from genome assembly GCA_902793245.1 of uncultured Eubacteriales bacterium. Classification (GTDB taxonomy): domain Bacteria; phylum Bacillota; class Clostridia; order Christensenellales; family Aristaeellaceae; genus RUG563. The sequence goes on from CADBCX010000099.1 coordinate 5,741, forward strand.
GGGCCTGATAATCGTCCATTTCCCGATAACCGTCGGCAATCTGATCCAGGCCATCATCCATCTGCGCCAGGCCGTCGTCGATCTGGTTCAGGCCGTACTGGGCTTGATTGATGGCGTTCGCCAGCGCGGCTTCGGAAATATCACCGATGCCCCCGATGCCGGCAGTCAGGGTGTTCATCTGGTTTCGCAGCGCGTCCGCTTCTTCTATCCGCAGTTGATAGGTTTCTGCCAGGCCGTAAAGCTGATCCGAAATGTTTTCCGCATCGACAGATTCCGTCAGCGTGTTCAGCTGCGAAAGATAATTTCCGGCAGCATACAGCAGGGAAAGCGTCTGCTCCACCATCACCCGGTTTTTTAACAGGTTCTCCCTGCCGGCATTGAGTTCCTGACGGCCTTTGACCAGCTCCGCCCTGGCTTTTTTCAACGCCTCCTGCCCTGCCAGCAACTCTTCCTTCGCGCTTTGCAGGGTGGAAAGCTGTGCCAACGCTTCCTCACGCTGTTCCGCCAGGGTGTTCCGTTGTTCCAAAAGTATTTTTTCGGATTCTTCCAATTCCGCCCTTTTTTCGTTCAGTTCTATTTGGGCTTGCTCCAGTTCAGCCTGCTTTGCATCCGCTTCGGCTTTTTTGTCGTTTAATTCCTGCTGATTGGTTTCCGCTTCGGCTTTCTTTTCAAGCAATTCTTCCCGCGTCTGCTCCAATTCTTCTCTGCCGCGGTTCAAGTCTGCCAGCTGCTCGTCCAGTTCCCTGCGTATTTCGACAAACTCGGCTTTTTTTTCATTCAGATCCGCTTCCGCGCTGTCCAGCCCGGCCAGGGCGTCTTCATATGCCTGCCGGGGGCTTTCCTCCGCTTCGGCCAGTTCATTGTTTTTTTCTTCCCACTGCTTCACGGCGTCCCGGTGATCCGCGTCGGATTCTTTCCCCAGCAAAAAACGAGGCGCGTACACATAACCGAAGTCGCCGCTTTCGATGCTTATCACATCGGAGGCTTCCATAGCCAGGGTCTCCGGCCTGGAAACGATGCCCGCCGCGGCATATTGCCGCAATTCGCCGTCAACCCGGATCGTCACGGTGTCTCCCGCGTGGATCCCGGCATTTTTGGCAAAATTGTATTCCAAATAAACAGGGTCAAGGCCGCCCGGTTCGGCCTGATCCCAGAAATAAAACCGTTGAAATTCGTCCTCGTCAAAGGATATGGCCCGAATGGAAAGATAACGTTCCGAAGGGCTGACCAGCACCAGATCGCCAATGAGCCGGGCGTTCACTTCCGCTACGCCCGGCAGGGCCTTCAGGGCGTCCATCTGCCCGCGCCTGGTCACGTCCGTGGTGACAAAAGCGTCCGGATATCCCCCTTCCAGGACATACAGATCCAAAGCCTCCTTCAATGACAGATATCCGCCACCCAGCCCCGTTAAGGTGGCGCAGCCGAAAGCGGATACCAGCAGCATGGAAAGAAGCAGCTTCCAGTATTTTTTTCCTATAGCGCGAAATAAACAGCCTTTCATGCGCTTACCATTCGATTTGTGCGGCGGGAACGGGTTGAGCGTTGCTGATCTGCGCAACGATCTTTCCGTCCTTCATTCGGATCACCCGATCCGCCATTTTTCCGATTTCCTGGGTATGGGTCACAATCACGATGGTTTTTCCGTGCTCGCGCACCAGCTTTTCCAGCTGAATCAGGATCTGCTTGCCCGTTTCATAATCCAAAGCCCCGGTGGGTTCGTCGCACAGCAGCAGGTCAGACCGTCCCGCCAGCGCCCGGGCGATAGCCGTACGCTGCTGCTGACCGCCGGACAGCTGGGAAGGATAACTGTTTTGCTTATCGCCCAGGCCCAGCATTTCCAGCGTCCGCTCCACGATCTGCGTGTCCTGCGACGTATTCGCCGTCAAAGCTACGTTCTCCTTTACGGTCAGCTCCGCAATGAGATTGAAGGATTGGAAAATAAAGCCGATATTCTTCCGCCGGTAGGCCGTCAGCCCCCGGTCGTTCAGGCGGCTGATTTCCTGGCCCTGAAAGCGGATGCTGCCCCGGTCCGGCCTGGCCATCCCGCCCAGCATGTTCAGCAGGGTGGATTTCCCGCTGCCGCTGCTGCCCAGGATCACCAGCAGCTCGCTCCGGTATATTTCCAGGCTCACGCCGTTCAGCGCTTTTACGGCGCTCTGGCCCGCGCCGTAGGTTTTATACAGATTCTCCGCCTGAAGCAGCGCGTCTGTCTTCTTGTTCTCCGGCGTCATTTTTCCGCGCCGCTTTCTTTTTTCGTTTGTCTGGATATTTTCATCCAAATGAACCACATGCCGTGGAAAAGCAGCGAGATAATGACGAAATAGCTGAGCATCCGCAAAAGCTGGTTCTGGGGCAGCAGAGGAATTTCCAGCTTCACATACAGATAATTCGCGGTCGGAATCGCTTCATTCGCAAAGTAGCTGGGAATGGCTGCCAGAGCGAGGCAGCCGATGGCATACCACAGATGGCGGTAACGGGGCCGCTTTCCATGCACGATCATCATATACAGCGTGCTATAGACGGGCAGCGCGTGCCCAAACCAAAACTGATAGTATCGAAAATAGCGGGGTCCGGTACGGGAAATGACCGTTTGCGGGAGGAACAGCGCAATCCCAGTGCAGCCCAGAGTGATAAAAAAATTGATGCCGAACAGCGTGTCATTCTGACTGGTAATCATATACACGCAGCAAATCAAGCCCCATTGGCAAACCTGGATGGGCAGCTTGGTCAGCATCTGGAATTCCCCATATTCATCGCCCACATAGAGGAGCCGCCAGTAATAAGCCATTTCCGCCATCAGCATCACGAAGGACAGGAGATAGCGGAACCGGCCCTCATACTTCCAACCTTTCAGACGGGCATGGTTTTTCCATGTGAAATAAACCGCGGCGGCCAGGAGCAGAAGCGGGATCAGATGCCAAATCCCGTAAGGATGAAAATCCCCTTCCTGCCCGTAGCCAAAGAATCCTTCGCTGTAATACTGATACACAAGCATTTCCTTTCCATGATAAACTGAAATAACCGTACGCCTATTCTGTCCGGAGCGGAAATCGATCCGTTCACATCCCATTATACAAAATAACGTGCGGCAAATCAATAGATGTTTTTGGAGCCCTGGAAATCATTCCAAGTCATGCTTGTATTGCAGGCGCTTCTATGGTATAATTTGATAACGAGGGAAGCGAAGCCGTGGCGCATCCAACCAGGCCCGTAGTGTCGCAGTTCGCTTGCATCGGGAATATGAATAATGAAGGAGAAGATCACATGAAAAGGATGCTGGTGTTCTTGATGGTTCTCTCAATGCTTTCTTCTGTCTGCTTTGGACTTGCAGAGGAAGAAAAGAAAAGCTGGAAGGAACAGCTGGCCGCCGCGGCAGATGATTTGATTAAAGACATCCAGGATGCGGGGCAGGAAGTTGCCAGCGCCCTCAGTGAAACGGCAGAGCAGGCGTCTGAGAAGATCGGCAATGCCCTAAGTAGCGTCGAGAATGAACTGGATAATCTGTCAGACCAGGCAACAGCCTTCCTGGATAACGCCAAAGACACGTTGCCTGAATATGTGGAACAGGTCAGTAACTCCGCTGCGGATGCGCTGGGAAAGCTCTCAGACCAGGCAGCAGAAGTCCTGGATAACGCCAAAGACACACTGCCTGAATATGTGGAACAGGTCAGTAACTCCGCAACGGATGCGCTGGAAAAGATCTCAGACCAGGCAGCAGAAGCCCTGGATAACGCCAAAGATACGCTGCCCGGATATGCGGAACAAGCCAAGGATACCGCCACTGAAAAGCTGAAAGTACTATCCGATCAGGTATCCGACATCCTGGCAAGCGCGAAAGAGACTGCTTCAGTTTTTACGGAACAGACCAAAGACGCCGTCACCCAGATGCCGGACAAATTAGCGGAGGACATGAGCAAGGCGGCCAAAACGATGGAAACGTCGCTGATAAACGCCCTGAACGATCTTCAGAAATCCGCCATTCATATGCTCTGGGGACAGGTGAACTGGATCAAGGGTGGAACTGAGCCGGAAACACCTTCCACAATTCAAAACGCCGCAAGCAGCGCGACGGACGAGGCCCCGACCGAGGAAACGCCGAAGCAGCCTGCGTTTTTCCCGCTGCCTGGCTATGGCTTCTATTTCGGTATGACGTGGACGGAAGCTCGTGCGCTCCAAGTGAACTATCTGAACGACAGCCGGGCCAATATGTATGCTCGGGCGCGGGCTTTGGTCATGCTGAATAAACAGAAGACCAGCCTGTACTTCCTGTGGTTCGCAGGCGAAACGGACGCGGCCTATTTGTTTGAAGTGGACGAATTCGCTTTTTCCTCCCAGGATACCCTGATCCCCCCGACGGACGCAAACGGCCAGTATCACATCAGCACGACAGAAGCTACCGTCGGGCAGGTGTATGCTGACAAAGCATCAACCTGCGCGCAGCTTTTCGGCGCCGCTATCAACAACCTGGAGAGCGGGATGCTTGTGCCTTCCCTGATGTTTGGAGAAAACGACACCGGCATTTCTCAGACACAGGTGTATTTAACCGAGAATACCGAGGGCGTGAATGTAGTCACCCATTTTGTCTATACCACAGATTGTGGTGTCAATGTTATCACTTATCAGCATATGAATAATACAGCGAAGTAAAAATCTGAGATACCCGTTGAAGGCCTTTGCTTCAAAATCATCGCTGCATCCCCGTCCTCCCTGAAAATGGCGACGGGGATTTTGTTGTGCAATCAAAACGTACACTCAAATAACCTCCATTGACGACTACTCAGCCATGATACAGTTTGTTTCGATGTGGCTCAAAGAATCGGAACGCATGGTTTGGACTCAAACCCAGAGCACAGACTCCCTTGAGCCTGTGTTTTTTGTTTCCAAATTTTCCTCTTGACAATTAATTCGCCATGATACAATTCATGGCGGGCGCTGGTGTGGCCGTGGTCGGCACTGTGCTGGTTCCCCTGCTCTCCAACCTGTTCGCCGTCTGACGTTCAGCGATACCAAATAAACGGCGGGGTTTCCTTTCCCATAGGGAGGCCCCGCCCAAGGAGGTGGCTCCCTGATTGAATTTCCTATGGGATAAGATAACCGAATGGCTGAAAAACCTGCTGATCGGCGGCATTATGAACAATCTCAGCGGGTTGTTTGACGGCGTGAACCAGAAAGTATCCGAAGTGGCCGGGACGGTAGGCACAACGCCGCAGGATTGGAACGCCAGCGTTTTCAACATGGTCAAGAACCTTTCAGAAAACGTAGTGGTGCCTATCGCCGGGATCATCCTCACGTTCATTATGACCTATGAGCTGATTCAAATGATCATCGATAAAAACAGCTTCCATGAGTTTGAAACCTTCATGTTTTTCAAGTGGGTGTTCAAAACCTTCGCGGCTGTGCTGATCGTGACCAACACCTGGAACATTATCATGGGCATATTCGACGTGGCGCAGCATGTGGTGAATCAGGCGGCGGGCGTGATCGTAACGGAAGCCAGCCTGGATATATCCAGCGTGGCGGCGAATATGGAAGCCAGCTTGCGAACCATGGATATAGGCCCGCTGCTGGGACTGTGGTTCCAGACACAGATGGTCGGAATGATTGCCTGGATTCTGTCGGTGGGCATGGAGAGCTTTGAGCAGAGCGTGTTCATTCCCCTGAAAGGCGACGAGTTTGACGCCATCCGGGAAGAATACGCCGCCATGCTGCAAAACCAGCTTGCTAAGGGAAACAACGGCCTGACGAAAACGAAGTATATCACCTTTGGCATTGACGCGGACAATTACCGGACGGCAAAGCTGCGGCTGGAACGGATTGAGCTGGATATTCTCAACAATTTCAAGCGGCTGGGCGCGCAGGCAGCTTCCCTGGACGGCAGGGAACGGCTAGCCCTGATGCACGCTATGTTCCACATGGATACGCAGGAGCCGTTCCGCTTCGATTGGAAATGGCTGGCCCCTTCCGGGCTGTCCACCAAGGACTTTATCGCTCCGTCCTCCTTTGAGTTCAAGGATACCCGGATGTTCCGCATGGGAAAGAAATTCGCGGCGGTGTCCTTCCTGCAG
>CADBCX010000100.1 GCA_902793245.1 uncultured Eubacteriales bacterium
AGGATAGCGCGGCAGAGCCTTTTTTCTTTCCTATTATATATTTCTGACTTCCTGACGTCAATAGCAAAGCGGTGAAAGAATCGAATTTTGTCGGCTGCTTTTGCGCGGGGCATCAGGAAAGGATTGACGGACGGGTGAAATCGCGGTATAATGCCCCTTGTGGCAAAGGCGGCTGAATGGCCGCAGGCCCCCAAAGGGGATGAGGAAAGTCCGGGCACCGCAGGGCAGGATGCCTGCTAACGGCAGGTGGAGGCGACTCCAAGGCAAGTGCAACAGAGAGATACCGCCGGGGGAGACCCCGGTAAGGGTGGAAAGGTGCGGCAAGAGCGCACCGGCGGCCTGGCGACTGTGCCGTCATGTAAACCCCATCCGGTGCAAGATGTAGGGAACGCACAGGGCTGCCCGCCCTGTTCCCGCAGTATCGCTTGAGCGCGTTGGCGACTTCGCGTCTGGATAGATGGCCATTCTCGACAGAACCCGGCTTACAGGCCGCGCTTTGCCATATCAAAAAAAGCCCGATGCAGGGCTTTTTTTGTTTGGGAATTCTGGGAAGGGGGAACGAGAGTACAGAGTACAGTGTTCAGAGTACAGATGATTTAGAGTGTGGTTCGGGAGACCAGCAAAAAGCCTTCCCCTCAAGGGGAAGGCTTTTGGCATGCCCCCTTTTGCCTATTGCCTATTGCCTAATCCCTAACGTTACCTCGTCACCTTATAATTTCCATTATACACCCTGTACACCGCGACCACGAGGCCGAGAATGGTGACCGAACGGGCGTAGATGGGCCGCATGCGGGGATTTTCCGGCTGCAAACGAATCCTGTCCGGCTCCTTGAAATAGCGCTTGCAGGTGGCGTCGTCGTCGATCATGGCGATCACGATTTCGCCGTTTTTGGCGGTCTGCTGCTTTTTCACCACCACGTAATCGCCGTTCATGATGCCAGCCATGATCATGCTGTCCCCGCGAATTTCCAGAATAAAATGCTCGCCGGAGCCCACCATGCTGTCCGGCAGCTGCATATAGCCCTCGGCGTCTTCCTCCGCCAGGATAGGCACGCCCGCCGCCACGCGCCCCAGCATGGGCACCTTCAGCATCTGGGGCTTGTCGTCCCGCGTCACGTCGATGGTGCGGGGCTTCATGGCCTCCCGGTGGAGCAGGCCCTTTTTCTCTAATCGGTTCAGGTGACCATGCACCGTGGAGGTGGACTTCAAATCCACCGCCTGACCGATTTCACGCACGGACGGGGGATAGCCGTTTTTTTCGATGTAACCCTCGATGTATTCCAGAATGCGCTGCTGTGTGTCGCCGTTGGGACGCCTGGGCATAGATAAGCACCGTCCGTTCTTTATCTGAGTCGGCCCGGATGGAAAAGGGCAAACCGGAGCCTGAATCTTCCCACCAGAATTATACCATGCAAACGTGTGTTTGGCAAGAGCCGAAGATGAGATTTTCAAAAGAAAAGTTCCGGGCCCGCATGTCGTGAACTGCGGGAAAATTGCCGAATTTTCGATTGACAAACGCGAAGAATGTACGGTATAATTGTCAAAATATTTTCGAGAGGGGTTGGGAGAAAATGCTTCAAAAGGTCGTAAGAGAAGGACTGACGTTTGACGATGTGCTGCTGGTGCCCCGCCGCAGCGAGGTGCTGCCCAAGGACGTGTCTTTGGCGGTGCAGCTCACGCCCAAGATCAAGCTGAACATTCCCGTGCTCTCCGCCGCCATGGACACCGTGACGGATTCCCGCCTGGCCATCGCCATCGCCCGGGAGGGCGGCCTGGGCGTGATCCACAAGAACATGTCCATTGAAGAACAGGCCAACCAGGTGGACAAGGTGAAGCGCAGCGAGCACGGCGTCATCACCGACCCCTTCTACCTCTCTCCCCAGCACCTGATTTCTGATGCCAAAGCCCTCATGGCCCGCTACCGCATCAGCGGCGTGCCCATCACCGAGGGCACCAAGCTGGTGGGCATCCTGACCAACCGCGACCTGCGCTTTGAGAAGGATGACAGCCGCCCCATCGGCGAAGTGATGACCAAGGAGAACCTGATTACCGCCAACGTGGGCACCACCCTGGACAACGCCGAAGCCACCCTGGCGGAGCACCGCATCGAAAAGCTGCCCCTGGTGGACAGCGAAGGCAATCTGCGGGGCCTGATCACCATTAAAGATATTGAAAAGGCCACCAAGTATCCCAACAGCGCCAAGGACGAAAACGGCCGCCTGCTCTGCGCCGCCGCCGTGGGCGTGAGCCACGACGTGATGGAGCGCATCGAAGCGCTGGTGAATGCCAAGGTGGACGTGATTTCCATCGACACCGCCCACGGCCACAGCCTGGGCGTGCTGAAAACCATTGAGAAGATTCGCGCCAAATATCCGAACATTCAGCTCTTCGCGGGCAATGTCGCCACCGCCGCCGCCACCCACGACCTCATCGCCGCGGGCGTGGACTGCGTGAAGGTGGGCATCGGCCCCGGCTCCATCTGCACCACCCGCGTGGTAGCGGGCATCGGCGTGCCCCAGATCACCGCCGTGGCGGATTGCGCCGAGGAAGCGGACAAGTATAACATCCCCGTCATTTCCGACGGCGGCATCAAGTATTCCGGCGACATCGCCAAGGCCATCGCCGCGGGCGCGAAAGCCGTCATGCTGGGCAGCCTGTTCGCGGGCACCGAGGAAGCCCCCGGGGAAATGGAAATTTACCAGGGCCGCTCCTTCAAGACCTACCGCGGCATGGGTTCCCTGGCCGCCATGGCCAACGGCAGCAAGGACCGCTACTTCCAGGAGGACGCCAAGAAACTGGTGCCCGAAGGCGTGGAAGGCCGCGTGCCCTTCAAAGGCCCCCTGTCCGACACCGTGTTCCAGCTGATGGGCGGTCTTCGCTCCTCCATGGGCTACTGCGGCGCGCCTACCATCGAAGACATGCGGCGGGACGCCGAGTTCATCCGCATCACCGGCGCAGGCCTCACCGAAAGCCATCCCCACGATATTTACATCACGAAAGAGGCCCCCAACTATTCCCGGATGGACAGATAAAACCCGAAAAGCAATCAGGGCATGGAGCGTGATCGCCCCATGCCTTTTGGTTTTTCTGCCCATTTTTGGCAATCTTTTGTTCATGAAATTGTTTTCTATATTTAGTAGAATTGTAAATAATTTGTCCAAGATATTGAATCTTTTTGAAATTTATACTATAATAGATTATGCTTCAAGAAAACAAAGGAAGTGCAGGTGAAACAAGAATGAGGCAGTATGTAAACAGAACCGTTGCTCTGATGCTGGCAATCGTTCTGATGATCGGTATGATTCCCGAAGCGCTGGCGGCGTCCTACACCGGAACCATCAACGAGGACAAGGTGTTTTTCCGGATGAAGCCCAACACCAATTCCGACTATCACACGCTTTTAAAAAAGGGAACCAAGGTGACCGTGACCGGCACCAGCGGCAATTTCTACGCGGTGTCATACGGCGGCAACAAGGGCTACGTGATGAAGAAATTCGTTGATCTGCCCAAGAATGCCCTCAAAGCCCTGAACGGCACCTCCGACCCCTCCGGCAGCAACAGCAAATACGCCTCCGCCAAAACCATTTCCGCCTTGGGCAATCCGCCGGATTACACCCAGAAGGGGTCTTCCGGCGACAGCGTGGAAAAGCTGCAGCAGGCCCTGAAAATCAAAGGCTATTTCAGCGGCACCGTGGACGGCAAATACGGCGACCAGACCGTGGCGGCCGTGAAAGCCTACCAGCGGGCCATGGGCCTGAGCCAGACCGGCAAGGCGGACTATGCCACCATCATGAAGCTGTTCGGCAAGGTGCTCTATACCACCGTCGCCAACGACCCGCAGATGAAGGGCATCACCAAAATCTCCCAGATCACCGTGCCCGCCACCTCCGAAAAGGGCAACAGCGGCAAGAACGTGATCGCCCTGCAGCAGGCGCTGAAAATCAAGGGCTTCTTTAAGCCGCCCATTGACGGCAAATACGGCGACCAGACCGTGGCGGCCGTGAAAGCCTTCCAGAAATACAAGGGCATGACCCAGGACGGCAAGGCCGGCAACGACACCATCAAGGCCCTGTTCGGCAAGAACGCCGCCAACTACACCTATGTCACCGAGCGCCTGGATTGGTTCAGCAAAGGCGTGAACGTGTTCACCGGCCAGTGCGTGTACACCGTCAAGGACGTGAACACTGGCAAGACCTTCCGGGCCCGCCGCCGCTTCGGCAGCAACCACCTGGACAGCGAACCGCTGAGCGCTACCGATACCGCCACGCTTAAATCTATTTATGGCGGCGAATGGAGCTGGAACCGCCGGGCTATCCTGGTGCTGTACAACGGCCACGTGTACGCCGCCTCCATGAACGGCATGCCCCACGGCACCTCCACCATCACCAACAACAACTTTGACGGCCACTTCTGCATCCACTTCTACAAGAGCCGCACCCACGAAACCAACCGGGTGGACGAAGCCCACCAGAACTGCGTGGCCCGCGCCATGAGCGCCACGTGGTGAACCCTTTTCAAACCGTGTGTCAAGAACCTTCGGCCCCTGGCCGTTGGTTCTTTTTCTGAATGCACGGCTCACGTGTGTATAAAAAAATGAACAAGATCGGCCCAAAGCCTTCCCCTTGAGGGGAAGGTGGGCCGCACGGAACCAAGCAGGAAAGAGCAACCAAGTTCATTCGTGCGGCTCGGATGAGGTGGCCTCGTCCCTGTTGCTCCGATGGGAGGGACACCTCATCCGTCAGGCGCGAATCATCTCCGGTACGTTGAGCATAATTGGTTCCGCGCCTGACACCTTCCCCTCAAGGGGAAGGCTTTTAAGGCGTATTCCGCTTTTTCGCAACAATTTGTTCATTCGTTCGTTTGCCATGTTTCTGAATGGTGTTTTTCTTGCAATCAAACAGGAATAAAGGTATAATAAGAAAGTCAGTTTGTTAAGAAACGAGGTGGACGCCGTGAACCTGCCCCAGCTGCTGGAACGATTGAAAGCAGACCCGTATTTTATGGAGAATGTGACGGCCTGGCATACGGTGCCGCCGCGGGCCGCCCGTTACGCTCCCTGGCCGGAGGACGTCGATCCCCGGCTTCCTGCCGCGCTGGCAAAGCATGGCGTCCAGCAATTATATACCCACCAGGCGGAATGCTTCGCCGCGTCCCGGCAGGGCGTGGATTACGTGGTGGTGACGCCCACCGCCTCCGGAAAAACTCTGTGCTATAACCTGCCCGTGCTGGCGGAAATCCTAAAGAACCCTGACGCAAGGGCTTTGTATTTATTTCCCACCAAAGCCCTTTCCGCCGACCAGGTGGCGGAGCTTTATGAGTTAATTGAATTATTGGAAGTCGACATTAAGACCTTCACCTATGACGGCGACACCCCCGCCGCCGCCCGCCGGGCCGTGCGTCAGGCGGGCCACGTGGTGGTCACCAATCCCGATATGCTTCACAGCGGTATCCTGCCCCAGCACACCAAATGGGTGAAACTGTTTGAAAACCTGAAATACATCGTGGTGGACGAAATCCACACATACCGGGGCGTGTTCGGCAGCAACCTGGCCAATGTGCTGCGGCGGCTGGTGCGGCTGTGCGAGTTTTACGGCAGCCATCCCCAGTTCATCCTGTGCAGCGCCACCATCCAGAACCCCCAGGAATTGGCGGAAACCCTCATCGGCCGCCCGGTGCGCCTCATCGACAACAACGGCGCGCCCGCCGGGGAGAAGCATTATATCTTCTATAATCCCCCGGTGGTGAACCGGCAGCTGGGCATCCGCAAGGGCGTGCTGCCGGAGACCCGCAAGATCGCCTCCATGTTGGTGAACAACGGCGTCCAGAGCATCGTATTTGCCAAGAGCCGTTTGCAGGTGGAGGTCATGACCAGGCAATTAAAGGAGCTGGTGTCCGACCCCATCGGCAACAGCGGCAAGGTGCGGGGTTATCGGGGCGGCTACCTGCCCTCCGAGCGCCGGGAAATTGAACAGGGATTAAGAAACGGCAATATCCAGGCGGTGGTTTCCACCAACGCCCTGGAGCTGGGTATTGACATCGGCGCGCTGGAAGCCTGCGTGCTCTGCGGCTATCCCGGCACCATCGCCAGCACCTGGCAGCAGTCGGGCCGCGCCGGGCGGCGCCACGGGGTCAGCGCCACGTTTATGGTAGCGTCCTCCAACGCCCTGGACCAGTTCATCGTCACCCACCCGGATTATTTCTTTACCCAGCCCGCCGAAAACGCCCTGCTGAACCCCGACAACGTGTATATTCTCCTGAACCACTTTAAGTGCGCCGCCTACGAATTGCCCTTCAAAGCGGGGGAGACCCTGGGCAACGCCGCGGGCGGGGAGGAAATGCTGGACTATCTGGAAGAAAGCAGCATCCTGCACCGGGTGGGCGATACGTACCACTGGACGGCGGACGAGTTTCCCGCCAGCGAAATGAGCCTGCGCACAACGATGACCGAAAACTTCCTCATCAACGACGTGACCGACCCGGCCCATCCCCGCATCGTGGGGGAAATGGACCGCTTTACCGCGCCCATGCTGCTGCATCCCAACGCCATTTACATGCACGAGGGCCAAACCTACCAGGTGGACGAACTGGACTTCGACGCCTGCAAAGCCTTCATCCGCAGGGTGAACGTAGACTACTACACCGACGCCGACCTGAACGTGTCCCTGAGCCTGCTGGACATTGAAAAGGAAGAGGACAGCGCGGCCCTGGGCGAGGTCAAGGTGGTGGCGCTGGTCAAAATCTTCAAGAAGATGCGCTTCGACAACAACGAAAACGTGGGCTTCGGCCCGGTTCGCCTGCCCGAAACCGAAATGCACACCACCGCCATGTGGCGCACGGTGCCGGACGAAATCGCGGCGAAGTATGAAAAGGATGATTTGCAGTCCGGGATGCTGGGCATCGCCAACCTCATCCGCATTTTAGCGCCGCTGTACCTCATGTGCTCCCCCCGGGATATTGCCGTCAGCTACCAGGTGAAGTGTCCCTTCACGGAAAAGCCGACGCTGATTCTGTACGACAACTGCCCCGGCGGCGTAGGCCTGGCGGAGAAAGCCTTCCGCATGCGGGATATTCTGCTCACCCACGCCCTCACCCTGGTCAACGACTGCGACTGTCCCGCCGGGTGTCCCTCCTGCGTTGGGCCGGTGGGCGAGGTGGGGGAACACGGCAAGGAAATGGCCAAGCGACTGCTGGAGGATATGCTTCATGGACATTCATGAACTGGTAGAGCTCCAACGGACGGCGCTGCTGGCCTCCGGCCCCCGCCACGTGGAGGAGCGCATCGACCAGCTGGACACGCTGCATTCCACCATCCGCCAGCGGGAAAACCTCATTTGCGACGCGCTGCAATCCGATCTTGGAAAGCGGCCCGAGGAAGCCTACATGACGGAAATCGGCATGGTACTCAGCGAGCTTTCCTTCATCATCAACCATCTGAAGCGCTGGGCGCGGCCTAAGCGGGTGCACACACCCCTGGCTCAGTTCCCCAGCCGCAGCTACATCATGAAGGAACCCTACGGCGTGGTGCTGGTGATGGCTCCCTGGAACTATCCCTTCCAGTTGACCATGAACCCGCTGGTCGGCGCGCTGGCGGCGGGAAACCATGTGATCGTGAAGCCCAGCGCATACGCGCCCGCGACCGCCCGGGTGATCGAAAACCTGGTGTCGGCCTGCTTCCCGCCGGAACAGGCGGCGGTCATCCTGGGCGGAAAAGCGGAGAATCAGGCGCTGCTGGAGGAACGCTTCGATTATATCTTCTTTACGGGCGGGGTCAATGTGGGGAAGATGGTGCTGGAAAAGGCTGCCCGGTACGTGACCCCCGTGACCCTGGAGCTGGGCGGTAAAAGCCCCTGCATCGTGGACGCCACGGCGAACATCCCCGTGGCCGCCCGGCGCATCGCCTTCGGCAAGGGCATCAACTCGGGACAAACCTGCGTGGCCCCGGACTACCTGCTGGTGCAGGAAAAGGTGAAGGACAAGCTGCTGTACTACATCCGCGCCGCCTGGGAGGATTTTTACGGCAGCGCGCTTGACGGCCTGCAATGGCCCAAGATGATCAACGAAAAGCACTACAACCGGGTCATGAGCCTGATAGCAGGCGAAAACATCTATTGCGGCGGCAAGGGCGACGGCCAGCGCATTGAACCGACCATCCTGACGGACATCACCTGGGATTCCCCCATCATGCAGGAGGAAATCTTCGGGCCCGTGCTGCCGGTGATCACCTTCAAGGAGATCGACGAGATCATCTCCCTGATCAACAGCCGGGAAAAGCCCCTGGCCCTGTACCTGTTCACCCGGAGCGGCGGGGTTAAGGAAAAGGTGCTGAAATCCGTCTCCTTCGGCGGCGGGTGCGTGAACGACACCGTCATCCACCTGGCCAGCAACCGCCTGCCCTTCGGCGGCGTGGGCCAGAGCGGCATGGGCAAATACCACGGCAAGTATTCCTTCGACACCTTTACCCACGAAAAATCCGTGGTGGTGAAAAGAAACTGGCTGGACCTGAGTATGCGCTATCCGCCCTATGACAGCAAAAAGATGAATTTGATCAGGATTTTCTTGAAGTAAACAGATAATGTATGAGAGAACAGAGGGATAACGAGAGAACAGAGTTCAGAGTACAGAGTACAGTTTTATCATGTTTACCAGATACTGGTCCCGTTTATTGGTTTCACTATATGATCTGTACTCTGCACTCTGTACTCTGTACACTCAATCCTAACTTTTCCATCATCACGCTTTGGAGGTGTGCGCAGTGCCCTCTTTGGAATCCTACCGCCGCGACCTGGATTATTCCTACGCGCCGGGGCTGTTTCCCTCTCTGGAATGTATGACCAAGCGCCCCGAGCTGGCCCGGCGGCTGCTGATTGCCGGCAAGGGCCAGGACAGCGACGGGGTGAAAAAGCTGACCGCCCTGGCGGAGGAAAACCGTGTGCGCGTGGAAATCGCCGACAAAGCCCTTTCCCGCATATCGGGGAAGGACAACTGCTTCGCGGCAGTAGTGTTTGAAAAGCAGCCCCGGAAGCTGCATGCGGCGGGGGATCACATCGTGCTCCACCACATTTCCGACCAGGGAAACTTAGGCACCATTCTGCGCACGGCCCTGGGCTTCAGCTATCACGACATCGCCATCATCCGTCCCGCCGCCGATGTGTACGACCCCAAGGTGGTGCGGGCCAGTATGGGGGCCATCTTCTCCCTGCGGGTCATGGAATACGACGATTTTTCCATGTATCGGCAGGAATTTCCAAATCACGCGGCGTATCCCTTCATGCTGGACGGCAGCGTGCAGATGGACGACGCGGCGCACAACGCCCCGCACCCCTGCGCCTTGATCTTCGGCAACGAGGGCAGCGGCCTGCCGCCGGAGTTCCAGCGGGTGGGCCAGCCCGTCCGCATCCCCAGCAGCGACGAGGTGGATTCCCTCAACCTTGCGATTGCCGCAGCGATTGGCATGTACGCTTTCAGGAGAAGGTGACGGAGGCAGGGGGAAACCTCTCTTTGAAGGTCAAAGAGAGGTTTCCCCCCGCACCCCCCATCCGAGAAAACCATAATGGGAAAATGTTTTTCCGAATGAAAGGACAAACCCAAATGACTGATGAACAAATCATTCGCGCCCAGGTGACGAAAGCGATCCTTGATCTTGCCAAGGCGGGCAACTTGCAGCCCGGCGCGCAGATTGTGATCGGCTGCTCCACCAGCGAGATCGCGGGCGGGCAGATCGGCAAGGCCAGCGCCCCGGAGATCGGGGAATGGGTGGCATCCGCTGTCCTGAACGTGTGCCGCCAAAAGGAACTGATTCCCATTTTCCAGTGCTGTGAGCATCTGAACCGCTCTCTGGTGATGCCCCTGTTTGCCGCGAAGGAAAGCCGGTATGTGCGGGTCAACGCCATTCCCCAGCCCAAGGCGGGCGGCAGCGTGCCCGCGGCGGC
>CADBCX010000101.1 GCA_902793245.1 uncultured Eubacteriales bacterium
AACAGGGCGAACACGATGATCGTCCCGCAGTACAGGTACAAAATAAAATACGCAACGGCCAGCATCATTATCCTCCGAATCCTATCATGCCTGCTTGTCGGCCATCTTCCGCAGTTCTTCTTCGGTGATCACGGGAATGCCGAGGGACTGCGCCTTGGTCAGTTTGCTGCCGGCGTTTTCCCCGGCCACCACATAAGCGGTCTTTTTGCTGACGGAGCCCGCCGCCACGCCGCCATGTTCCCGGATAAAGGCTTCGGCTTCCTGGCGGGAGAAGGAGGGCAGGGTGCCGGTGACCACCATGGTCAGCCCCGCAAACGGGCCGCCTTCTTTTTTCGCTTCGCTCTGGGGCGTCACGCCCGCGGCCAGGAGCCGGTCGACCATGCGCTGGTTTTCCGGGAAGGAGAAAAAGTCGATCACGCTCTGGGCCACGATCTCCCCCACGTCGTTCATGGCCACCAGTTCTTCCATGGTCGCTTTTCGCACATTTTCCAGGGTGCCGAAGGCGGCGGACAGATCCCGCGCCGTCCTGCGCCCGATGTTGGGGATGCCAATGGCCAGCAGGAAGCGGGACAGAGGGCAATGCTTGCTGTCCTCCAGGGCGTTCACCAGGTTCTGCGCCCGCTTATCCTGGAAGCCGTCCAGGGCCTGCAATTGATCTACGGTCAGGTGATACAGGTCGGCGGCATCCCGCACGCTGAGCGTATCGTACAGCAGCCCGGCGGTCTTTTCGGAAAAGCCGGTAATGTCCATGGCTTCCCGGGACGCGAAATGCGCCAGCCGCGCCACAGCCTGGGGCCGGCAGGTTTCCCGGTTCAGGCAGTACAGATGCGCCCCGCGCCAGGTGAGGGGCCCGCCGCAGGCGGGACAGACCTCCGGCGTCACGATGGGCTTGCCTTCGATGCCATCGTCCACACAGCCCAAGATTTCGGGAATCACGTCATTGGAGCGTCGGATCCAGACCGTGCAGCCCAGGGTCAGCTTCTTTCGCTGAATGTCCCCGGCGTTGTTGAGCGTCGCTTTCTTCACCGTCACCCCGGCAAAGTCCACCGGCGACACATGGGCCAGGGGCGTCAGCTTGCCGGTTCGGCCCAGCTCCCAGGTGACTTTTTCCAAGGTGGAGGTGTTTTCTTCGGCAGCGAATTTGTACGCCACCGCCCAGCGGGGGAATTTATCGGTATAGCCCATCAGGTTCCGCGTGCGCTGATCCATCACCTTGATCACCGCCCCGTCGATGAGGAAGTCCAGGCTGGGGCGCTGTTCCTCGATGGCGCGGATAAGGCCGATCACCGCTTCCCGGCTGTTGGCGGTCTCGAAATACGGGCTGACCGGAAAGCCCTGGTCTTTGATAAATTGCACCATCCCGACCTGGTCGCTGTACGGCGGGTTGTCGATGGTGCCCACCTGATAAAAGAAGGCGGACAGGTTGCGGCTGGCGGTCACGGCGGGGTCCAGGTTCCGCAGGGCTCCCGCCGCGGCGTTGCGGGCGTTTTTCAGCGGTTCAGCGGCGGTTTTGTTGTAGGCCTCCAAAGCGCTCAGGCGCATGATGCATTCGCCCTGCACCTCGATTTTCCCCTTCCAGGGAATGGACAGCGGCACGCCCTTTACCGTCCGGGCTTGTGGCAGGATGGCCTCACCCACCTCGCCGTCGCCCCGGGTGGCGGCTTCCGCCAAAATGCCGCCGTTGTAGGTCAGGTTCAGGGTAAGACCGTCAAACTTGTATTCCACGCCGTAGCTGAGGGGCGGCAGCGTGCCGTCCTGAGCCCAGAGCTTTTCCGTGCGGTCGAACCAGGCGTTGAGCTCTTCCTCGCTCTGCGCCTTGTCCATACTCCACAGGCGGGTAATATGGCGGTGCTGGGTGAACGCCGCCAGCGGCGCGCCGCCGACCCGATGGGTCGGTGAATCCGGCAGCACCGTACCCGTTTCTTTTTCCATGGCCAGGAGCTGGTTGTACAGCGCGTCCCATTCCGCGTCGGAAATGCTGGGATTATCCAGCACATAATACTCATGGGCGGTCTTGTTCAGGTAATCCACCAGGGAACGCATATCGGAAAAGTTTTTCGGCATAGAGGCGGCCTCCCAAGACAGAAAGATGATATGTAACCAAAAGCCTTCCCCTTGAGGGGAAGGTGGCGCGAAGCGCCGGATGAGGTGTCAAAGCCAGAAGGAATATGGCTAATTGTTTTCTTATTCAAAAGTCTTTCCTTCGTGTTTGAAATTGTCACCTCATCCGTCAGGCTTCGCCTGACACCTTCCCCTCAAGGGGAAGGCTTTATTATTCCTCGATCTTCACGATCGGGGCGATAGAAAGGGAAAACTCCTTGGTGCCGTAGGCGGTGAAGGCAATCTGGATGCGGGCGTCCGCGCCGGAGCCCCGAACCGCCTGCACCGTGCCCTCGCCGAACTTCCGATGCAGCACGTGGTCGCCGGGCTTGAACAGGTTCTTCATGGCGCTGGGCGCGTTTTCCCGGGCGGGCGAAGCCACAAAGCCCTTCTGAACGCCGGGGATATTCAGTCCTGGTCTTGCGCCGGACGCAAAGCCGAATCCGCCAAGCGCCGAACGGCCTCCCGCGGCCATTCCGGGGGTGCCGAAGCTCAGGTTCCGGGGCCTGTCCCGGCGGGAAACGGGCGCGGGTTTCGCGGGTTCGTGCGCAAAGCCGCTGTTCCTGGTGGCGTTGGCCCATTCGTCCAAAATCAGGCGTTCCGGAATTTCCTTCAGGAAGATGGACGGCGGGTTATGGGTGATCTGGTTATAGATGGTGCGCCGGCGGGCAAAGGACATGTACAGGATTTTCTTCGCCCTGGTCATGCCCACGTAGCAAAGGCGGCGCTCCTCCTCCATTTTTTCTTCATCCAATTGGGAGCGCATGGAGGGGAAGATGCCCTCCTCCATCCCGCTCATGAACACCGCGTCGTATTCCAGGCCCTTAGCGCTGTGCAGCGTCATGAGGGTCACATACTGGGGCGCAGCTTCCTGGCCGTCCAGATCGGTGACCAGCGCCACGTTTTCCATGAACGCTTCCAGCGTCTTGTCGTCGCTCTGGTCTTCAAACTCCTTGGCGGCGGCGGCGAATTCCAGCAGGTTTTCCAGGCGGGAGCGGGCTTCCTCGCTGCCGTCCTCTTCAAACTGCTTTTTCAGGCCGGTTTCCTCCAGCATGGTGGTCACCAGCTCGGACAGGGACAGCGTTTCTTTCAGCGCCGTCAGCTTCATCAGTAGCAGCGCGAAATCCGCGATGCACTTCCGGGGCCGGGAGGAAAGGGTTTCCGGCGGGTCGGAGAGCATGGAAAAAAGAGGCAGTTCCTCGCTCTTTGCAAATTCCTGCAAGACCGCCACGGTCGCGTCGCCGATGGAGCGCTTGGGCGTGTTGATGATGCGCACCAGGGAAACGTCGTCCGACGGGTTCACGATCACCCGCAGGTAAGCAATCGCGTCGCGCACTTCCTTGCGGTCGTAGAACCGGGTGCCGCCGAACACTTTATAGGGAATGCCGGAACGGGTGAGCATTTCTTCGATCACGCGGCTCAGGCTGTGGTTGCGGTACAGCACGGCCATCTGCGCGTATGGCGTCTGGGCCTGCCGGAGGCGCTTGATCCTTTCGCAGATCCAGGCGGCTTCTTCCCGCTCGTCCCCGGCGCTGTAGAGGTGGATCTTTTCGCCCTCGCCCGCGTCGGTCCACAGGGCTTTCTCCTTGCGGCCCACGTTGTGGGCGATCACCTGGTTCGCCGCGTCCAGGATATTGGCGGTGGAACGGTAATTCTGCTCCAGCTTGATCACCCGGGCGTCGGGATAGTCCTTTTCAAAGTCCAGGATGTTGCGGATGTCCGCCCCGCGCCAGCCGTAAATGGATTGATCGTCGTCGCCCACCACGCACAGGTTGCGGCTTTCCTCTGTCAGCAGCCGCACGAAATTGTACTGGGCGGCGTTGGTGTCCTGGTACTCGTCCACCAGCACGTACTGGAACCGCTGCCGGTAATAATCCAATACCGGCGGATGATCCACGAACAGTTGCAGCGCCCGCAGCAGCAGGTCGTCAAAGTCCAGCGCGTTGGCGGCGCGAAGACGTTCCTCGTAATAGGAATAGAGATCGTGGAACTGCTGGCATTGATAGTCTTTCAACGATTCCTGGAACCATTCGTCGGGGGTGAGCATTTTGTTTTTCGCCCCGGAAATCTTCGTCCGCATTTCCTTGGGCTGGGAACGGCTTTCGTCCAGGCCCAGGGTCTTGAGCCCGTCCTTGATGACGCGCAGCTGGTCGTCGTCATCATAAATGGTGAAGGAGCGCTTATACCCCAGCTTTTCAATATCCCGCCGCAGGATGCGCACGCATACGGAATGGAACGTGCCCAGCCACATGTCCTGGGCGTCCTCGCCCACCAGCCTTTCCACGCGCTCGCGCATCTCCCGGGCGGCCTTGTTGGTGAAGGTCAGGGCCAGGATATGCCAGGGCTTCACGCCGTGGCTGATCAGGTTGGCGATACGGTAAGTAAGCGTCCGGGTTTTGCCGCTGCCGGCCCCGGCCAGGATCAGCACGGGCCCTGTCAGCGTTTCGGCCGCTTGTTTCTGCATTGGATTGAGAGCGGATAAATCCATCATTCGTCCCCTTTTTCTTCCTTGCGCATGCGCTCGATGGCCAGCTTGTATCCCTCCGCGCCGTACACCAGGCTTCTGTTCACGCGGCTGATCGTGGCCGTGCTGGCATGCGTCACCCCGGCGATCTGCGAATAGGTCAGGCCCTTGTCCAATTGCAGCGCCACGTCAAAGCGCTGCACCATGGCGTTGATTTCCTGAATGGTGCACAGATCGTCGAAGAAGCATTCCAGCTCTTCTTTGGTTTTCAGGCACAGGATGGCGTCCAGCAGGCGCGTCATATCATCGTGCTTCATACGCAACCCCTCGTTTCCCGCGCCGCCAGGCTTGTTTTCGCTTCCTGCCCGGCGCGGAAAGATCAAACTTACCGGTTGATGGTCGGCCTCTTTCCCTCACGGGCGCCGCCGACATGCGCCCGTGCGCTCATTCTTATCATACCATAAAAGTATCGAAAAAGAAAGGCATCGGGAAAGAAACATTTTTATCGCGGCAGAATCTCCGCCGCGGTTCGGATGGCGGGGATCATTGACAAAGAAAAAGCCATATGCTACAATACGAATTGCCCGCACAAGCCGGCAAAGGATCGCCCAAGCGAACCGCATTTATTTCAGCCGCCGTTTCAATTTCCGGTATCAAGAAGGTGCCGATGGCCTTTCCAAAAGGCTGTCGCGCCTTTTATTGTTTCCGGGACTTGAAAAGACCAAAGGAAGAGGAGGAACATTTCCCATGCGTGTTGCAAAAAAACTGCTCAGCCTGGCGCTGGCTTTCACCCTGCTTTGCGGTCTGGCCGCGGGCGCGTCCGCCGTTACCTTTACCGACGCTCACGGCAACGTGATTGAACTGGACGATTCCCTGGAGGCCTATTCCGGCTTCGACTTGCTGGGCGCGTCCGACGCCGCCCGCAAAGGAGAAACCAACCTGGGCGACCTGTGGACGGACGCCCTGCTTTGGTTCGCCGTATCCGGAAGGATCAACGATTACTTCGAGGAAGACGACATCTCCGCGGGAAACAACTCTATCGCCGTGGACGCCGCCCATATCGTAGCCCTCTGGAACGGCGGCAACCTGCGGGCCGACGTAAAGGAAGGCAGGTTCGGCGCGGAACAGCTGGCCGAGGTGCTGCCCTATCCCAACAAAGTAGCCGTGGTCTATATGACCGGCAGCCAGCTGCTGGAAGCGCTGGAAGCCGCGTCCCAGGCCCTGCCTTATACGGAGGATACCGCCGCGGCCTGCGCATCTTTTATGCAGGCAGCCGGTCTCCGGTACACCGTGGATACCGAAAAGCCATACGACCAGGGCGATGCCTATGACAGCAAGGGCATTTGGTTCAAGGCCGCGTCCCTGGGCCGGGTGACTGTCCAGGAAGTGAACGGCGAGCCTTTTGACCCCGGGGCCGCCTACGCGGTGATCACCAGCAACGCCAACTTCAACGGCATGGATTCTTCCTACATGTTCAAGGCTGCCGCGGAAGAAAACGAAAAGAGCACCATCACCACCGCCGTGGTACGGGATGTGATCTGGCTGTACATCGCGGAAGAACTGAACAATGTGATCGGCGATGCGTATGCGGACATACAGGGAAGAATTACCGTAAAATAACATGCTTTTTTCCGGGCGGAGCGGCAATGGCTGCCCGCCCGGAATACCGGAAGGAGGCTTCGTTCATGCGTCCGCAGCTTGAGTCTGTCGTCCTGGAAGTGGAAAAAGCCATCGTCGGCAAGCGACCGGTCATCGAAAAAATCCTGATGGCGCTGCTGTCGGACGGCCATGTGCTGCTGGACGACGTGCCCGGCGTGGGAAAAACAACCCTGGCGGTGTCGCTGAGCAGAGCGGTGGGGCTTTCTTTCCAGCGCATCCAGTTCACCCCGGACGTGCTGCCCTCCGACCTGGTGGGCTTTTCCATGTATGAGAAGGAAAGCGGGAAGTTTTCGTACCGTCCAGGGGCGCTGAACAATGCAAATCTGGTGCTGGGCGACGAAATCAACCGGGCTTCCAGCAAGACCCAATCCGCCCTGCTGGAAGCCATGGAGGAGCGGCAGGTCACCGTGGATGGAAATACCTATCCGCTGAAAGCGCCGTTTCTGGTTATCGCTACGGAAAACAGCGTGGGCACGGTGGGCACCCAGGTTTTGCCTTATGCCCAGCTGGATCGTTTTCTGGTCAGGCTGTCCCTGGGCTATCCGGATTATGAAGCCCAGATGGCGATCCTGCGGAACCGCCAGACGTCCAACCCGCTGGATGCCATTTCTCCCGTAATGGAACAGGACGAGCTGCTTTCCATGCAGCGGGAGGCCCAGGCCGTCACTGTCCGGGACGCTGTGCTGGACTATGTCACCCGGCTGGCCTTCGCTTCCCGGGAGCATGCTGCGGTGGCGGTGGGCATCAGCCCCCGCGGGGCGCTGTTCCTGTGCCGCATGGCAAAGGCCAGGGCCTGCCTGGAAGGCCGCGATTATGTGACCGGCGGAGACGTTCAGGCCGTGTTCAAGGATGTTTGCAATCACCGCGTGCTTCTGAAGGAAAGCGTTCGGGAGACAACAGTGAACCAAGTGCTGGACGAGCTGCTGAAAAGCGTGGACAATCCCGACCGGCACGGTTTGTTCGCGGGGTTGAGGAAGCAATGAAAAAACGCTGGTTCGCTTACGCGTTCTGTCTGGGGCTTGCCGCCTGCCTGTATTTTTTTGAAAACAACACCGGAACACGGACGGTCCTGATCTGCTCCGTTTTGTTTCCCGCGCTGCCTTTCTTCCGGCAATCGTTTTTTTCGGCGGAGAAATCGAAGAAAGCGGATGCGTCTAAACCGCTGACCGTCCATTCCTTTGCGTATCAGGAAACGGACGATCTCGGCGATATACGCCAGTATCGGCCCGGCGACCCTGTCCGGCGCATTCATTGGAAGCTGTCCGCAAAGAAGAATGAACTGCTCGTCCGGGAAACGGAGAAGGAGCGGGAAACGGTTCAGGAAGAAAGCCTGCAGGCCAGCGCGCCCAAAAAGAATACCGGAATTCATTCCGCCTGCCTGCTTGGCTGTTTGATTGTATTTCTCCTCGCCGCGCTGTTCCTGCTCCCGGAAGCAAGGCTCGGAGCGCAGGCGCTTTGCAACCGCGTCTTTGCCGCCAGCGAGCAGGTCAACGCATATGCGTATGATTATTTCCCCGTGCCGGAAGGCCAGAGCATCCTATGGGCGGCGGTTTTGATCGGGGCTGCGGCTGCGGCGCTGATTGCTCTGATGATTATTCTTCGCAGCGGCAGCATGGCGCTGTGCTTCATGGCGGGCTGTACGCTCTTTCAGGTGTACTTTGGCCTGTCATTTCCGGCTTGGATGAATGTGGCGCTGTACGCGCTGCTGGCTTTGTGGATGGTAAATAGCTCCCTGACCCGAAAGCGGCTGCTGTCCTGCGCCGCTGTAGTGCTGCTTGTTTTCCTGCTGGTTGCGGGTTTGCTTCCCGGCGTGGACGCGGCGACGGAAACGGCATCCGAAACCGTCCGGGATTCTTTGAGCCGGATATCCCAGCAAATCACGGGAGGGATTTCCGAACTTCCCGAAGGCGAAACGGAGACCCGGCATACGCATACCCTGTCCCTGCAAATTGGGGACATCGAAGCGCAGACAGACCGCGAATATCGGCTGGTCACGCTGGAGGAAGAGCAGATTTCCATCCCCCGCTTTTTCAATTGGCTGAAAACAATTCTGCTTTTCCTGCTGCTCATCGCGGTGCTGGTGCTGCCGTTCACCCCGTTCCTGCTTTTGAACGCCCGGAAAAAGAAAGCGGAGGAAAATCGTAAAGCCTTTGCGTCGGAGGATGTGGGCGAGGCGGTTCGCGCAATCTTCCCCCAGGTGATCGCCTGGCTGAGCGAGACGGGCCATGACGCCGGCAACCTGCTGTACCGGGATTGGGCGGACAGACTGCCGGAGAATTTTCCGGCAGGGTACCACGCGCGTTTTATTCAGTGTGCGGAAGATTTTGAGGAGGCGGCTTACAGCAGCCATGCCCTCCCGGAAGAAAAACGGCGGCAAGCTTTGGAACTGCTGAAGGAAACGGAGCTGTTCCTGTGGAACACAGCGGATTGGAAGCAGCGTCTCCGCATCAGGTATTGGATATGTTTATGCGAATAAGAAAAATCAAAATCGGCTGTCTGCTGCTGTGCCTGTGCCTGGCGCTTTCCGGGTGCAGGACGCGGACGACGGGCGGCGCTTCCCCAATGCAAGCGGCTGAAAATGCCGCGCCTGTTCATTCTTCCCTGCCCGGAACCTTGCCGGAAGACGGCGCCGACCAAGCCGACGCGGCGGATGAAACACCGAGCGAACGGACGCGGGAGAATCCGGAAGCGTCCCGAAAGGAATATGATGAAAACGCGCCCGCCGAGATCGTGCCCGGAACAGAGCGCGCGCTTCACGCGCCGGGAGAAGGCGACGGCGCTTCCGCTTCCGGAGAGAACGCCGGGAGAACCGTTTCCAAACTGAGCGATACCGCCAAGGAAACCGCCACCCGGACGGTTGCCGCCGGGCAGGCGGAGCAGCTGGGCGTCGCCGAGGACGCGAATCAAGCGGATTCCGCGTTCACATATTTCACCGTCCTGCTCCAGGATCGTATGGGCGGGCTGTTCGAATGCCAGCGGCAAAACGTGTACTGGGAAACATCGGAAGACCATGTGACCATTTTCAAAGCGTCCTTGGAGCACAGCCTGATTCTGAACGCCGGAGCTTACGACGTATCCGCGCGATTGCTGAAAGAGAACCTGCATGTGGACGACGGCTGGATTGGACGCAAAAATCCCGGCGTGATCGTCAAGGCGGTGGACAGCAGCGTGCTTGGCAGCGGTGTAACCGCCGCGGGCCGGGCGAAAAAGCTCTACCGGGAATTGGTGTCCCGGGAGGGCTGGGCATCCATCGACGCGGTTCGGAATGGCCGCGTGCTGCTGATTTCGGAAGAACTGCTGTCCGCGCCCCATTTGCAGGCGGCGGCCATGCTGGCAATCGCCAAAGCCGCGAGTCCTTCGCTCATGGAGGATGTAGATATAGCGCAGGCATTGGAAATGCTCTCGGAGGAAGCCACGGGCAGCTTTTCAGCAGGCATATATGTTTACGGCAGCGGCCTCTGATACAGGTTTCGGGTATACGCCGCAGATCAGTCCGGGATGTTTCCCATAGAATCGCCGAACCGCGAGAACAAATAAACCATTTTTGTAACAGGTCAGTCGTGGCTGAAAGGACTCTTTCAATCAGTTAAGGCAAAAAGGAGAGGGTACACTCCAAAAGCCTTCCCCTCAAGGGGAAGGCTTTTG
>CADBCX010000102.1 GCA_902793245.1 uncultured Eubacteriales bacterium
ACATTGCTCGTTTCGCCTGATCTCACCGCCGATGAGATTCCCGCCACTGGCGGTCATCGGCGGTTCGTCCGCCGGGCCAGAAGCACAACGGCGTCAAGCCGGTCGTTTCTTCAAGTATCAGCGGGAACCAAGCCGAATCATGAAGTCAAGCAGATTCCGTTCATGCGGGTCCAGGGACAAAGCCCGGACAACCGCCTGTGGCGGTTACCATGTCCGGGCTGAGATCGACCGAAACAAGCAATGTCCGCATGAAGCGGACTTGCGCCGATTGAGGTCGCGGACACTCACCGCCCTGGTGCAGGGTTCAGGGGCCGCACAGGCCCCTGCTCCGTTACCCTTCACAACAAGATTGTTAGCAGTTATTTCAGTTGATGAAGCGTTTCCTGAATGTACGATCTCCATTCGTCATAGGAATACACTCCGGGATAAGCGCTTCCGATGATCGTACCGGTTTCATCCACAAAGAATGAGGTGGGAATCGCGGTAATCTGCCCGATGATTCTGATATAAATATCCTTGGACGGCCCCAGGTTCCCGTCCTCCGCTTCCGCGGTTTCCACCATTTCCCTTGCGGTTTTCAGCACTTCAGGGTCAGGCTCAAAGGCCGCGCCCACCACGTCGCTGAGCAGGCCGATGATTTGTACGCCCTGGGACTCAAATTCCTTCGCAAGCCGCCCCAGCGCGGCAAGTTCCTCCTGGCAGGGCGGATAGTAGGTGGCCCACACGTTCACCATGGTCAGCCTGTGATCCGCAAGGATGGATTCCTCCACGGGGTTTCCGTATAAATCCTTCGTATTCAGCCCGTTCAGCGGGCGCATCTCGTCCTCGGTGGAAATCACCGTGCCGCCCCAAACGTCCATGCTTTCCAGCCGCCACACATTCTGGAAGCCGAAGCTGACAAGGATTTCCGCGCCGTCGATGCCCTCCTGCTCCGTTTCGCCGTACACGATGATCTGCGAGGTCATCACGGAGAAGCCTTCGTCGATGATATCCTGGATCATGGATTTCAGTTTCCCCAGGGGGAAGTTGGCGGCCTGGGGAATGTGGCCCGCGTCATATTTTTCTTTGCTGCGCACGTCGATGATATTGACGAAGAAGCTGTCATCGACGAGCGTATGCATATTTTCAGGTGAAATCAGGTTTCTCCTGGTTTCAGCCGCGCAGACGCCCGCGGCCGCGCACAGGAAAAGCACCGCGAAAAGGAGCGCGATCTTTTTTATCATGCTGCAGTTACCTCGACGGGATGAAATTTCAAAGGGCACGACATGTTCCCTGTTTTTTATCATATCATACCGGCGCGCGGATATAAAGGCAAAACATGCAAACAAAGATTTACATTTTTGTTACAAATACAGCTTGACATCCCGTGGGAAACATGACAAGATAGAAATGTTACAAATATATGAAGCATTCTGCCAGAACACCAAGGAGTTTTCCGCAATGAGCCGTAAACTGGTTTCTATCCTGATGATTTTTATTCTCTTGTTTCCCTGGGCCGCAGTGTCGGAGGAAATGGCGTTCACCGTCGCGCCGGCCCTGATGCATCCCGGCAAAATGGAGCGCATCAGTTTTTCTTCCCCCCAGTCCGGCAAGGCTGTTTTTTCCCTGCTTGACGCCGATGGGCAGTCCGTGGTGACGATCCGCGATTCCTTATCCGTTTCCGTCGGCGATAACCATCTGACCTGGGACGGCATGGATGGAAATGGGAATCCAATTGCTTTGGGAGATTATTTCCTTTGCATCACGCTGGACAGCGCTGAAATCACGCGATCCGTGGCGATCGGTTCGCCCAGCCCGCGCATCCTCGGCATTTCCGCCCCGGACAAAGCGGAATGCGACGGGGTCTGGGTTTTCTCCGTCAGCGTGAACGAACCCGGCGCCCTGTCCATGCGAATCAAGGGCCTTGACGGAAACTGGCGGGAGGTATTATCCGTTCCGGTTTCCGCCGGGGAAACACAGCTGCAATGGAACTGTGAGCTGGACGGCGAAATCCCGGATTCCGGAGACTATACCGTACAGTTCACGCTGAAAAACGAAGAGGGCATTATCAGCACGGCCAGGCAGATGCAGCTTTCGCTCTATCATACGGCCGCTTCCGCGCAGAAGAAAGCGGCCAGCCGGGTGATCGTTCCCAGCGCCGTGAAAAGCGCCGAGGATGAAAACAGCTACTGGACCTATCCCATCGGCAAGATGGACGAGGCCGCCATCTGGAATATCATGATGCAGCCCATGACGGTGATCGACGGCAACCAGACGCTGGTGTACCGCTTGCGGAAAACGCCGGACAACTCCCAAAAAAAGGACAACGTGGTTGGAGAAATCACCTACGCCTCCCAGGGCGTGCATGTGCTGGAAACGCTGGACAACGGCTGGTCGCTGGTGGAAGCCTATAATTCCTCCTACGGCCCCGACTGCGCCAGCCGCAGGGGCTTCGGCGTCACCGACGACCTGATCCGGGGCTATGTGAAAACCTCGCTGTTGAAAACCATCCAGCCGCGCACGGACTACGCCCTGCTGATCGACAAGCTGAACCAGACCATGTACATCTTTTCGGAAGGCAAATGCATCGGTTCGCTGCTGGTGTCCACCGGGCTGAACAACGATAAGCAGTCCTGGAATGAAACGCCCTCCGGGGAATATGTGATGATCAGCAAAATGGGCGGCTTCCCCGCGGGAAACCTGTGGTGCGCCTACGGCATGCGCGTCAACGGCGGCTGCGCCATCCATGAGGTGCCCTATATCGGCAACAATGACACCGAGCCCGCCCGCCGCGATTATTCTTCCACCCTGAAGTTCCTGGGCAGGAAAGCCAGCCACGGCTGCATCCGCGTGCAGAAAGCCGCGAACGAGAACGGGCAGAACATCAAATGGCTCTGGGACAATATCAAAATCAACACCAAGGTGCTCATCTGGGACGACACCGGCCGCATCCGCCCCTATCCCGTGGCGGACGATTATGAAATCTACTACAATCCGTCGGGCGGCAAGTATTATCATGAAAACCAGTACTGCCCCGGCGTGAAGGACCGCTACCTGCCCCTGACCGCCTTCACCTACGGCGAACTGGAAACCGGCGATTTCGCCAAGCTGACCCCCTGCCCCAAATGTACCACCCTGCTGCGCAAGCCCCAGATCGACGAAATGAACCGGCTGGAGAATCCGGACCTGTACTGATTTTTGTTATTATCGGTTTTCGTTTTCCCACATAATACAGGAATGCAGCCGATTGTTCTCCCGGTAAGGAAATCCTAACGATTATTCTTACCATTTTAAGCATGAACAATTTATGAATTTTATACAAATCTATGCTCCCACACTTGCAATGTTTTTCAGATAATGATATGATACACATGACGTGAAAACACGATCAATCATGGAGGTGCAATTAAATGGCTTACAAGATTTCTGATGAATGCATCGCCTGCGGCGCCTGCGCTGCGGAATGCCCCCAGGAAGCGATCTCTGAAGGCGACGGCAAGTACGTCATCGATCCCGACAAGTGCATCGAATGCGGCGTCTGCGCTGAAACCTGCCCTGTTGGCGCTCCTGCCCAGGAATAATCCGTCAGACTATGCCGCCGGTCATACCGGCGGCTTTTCTTTTACAGGTGCGAAGAAATGAATCATATACGGATGATGAGGCGGACGTTGGCTGGTCTGCTGGTTTTTTTATGGTGCGGCGGTTTGCTATGCGGCCGGGCGGAAGCTTTGTCGCGCGACCAGTTATCCTCCTTTTACAAAGGCGCTTTTTTTATCGGCGATTCCATCACGGAACAGCTGAAAGGATATATTCGGAAAGAACAGCAGGAGCACCCTGATTTTTTCCCCGAGGTGAAATTCCTCACGGCGCAGAGCTACTGCCTGTATACCGCCAGCAGGAAAAACCTGCTGCCGGAAAAAGCCAACCTGAAGCTCGGCGGGAAAGAAAAGACCCTGTGGGAAATTCTGAAAGAACGCAAGCCCACCAAAGCCCTGATTCTCCTGGGCGTGAACGACTACATCGGCAAAACCGTCGAAAAAGGCATCGACTATGACAACCGCATCCTGGATCTGGCCCAAAAGCACGCTCCGGACACAGAAGTGATCTTTCTTTCCCTGACGCCCGTGACGAAATCCTTCTGCAAGCACCAGGACTACCGTACCATGTGGGATGAATACAACGAAGCGCTGAAAGGGCTCTGCCTGCTTCGGAATGTGCCTTATATTGATATCGCGTCCCGGATGAAGGATGAGGAAGGATATTTGAAAAAAGACTATTCCAGCGACGGAAAATACCACCTGAAAACGCAGGCCCTGGAATTATGGGTGGAAGCGCTGCTGGACTACGCCCAAAGCCAGTATGATCAGGGCTTGTGGACGCCGGAGGACGCGCAATGAAAAAACGCTCGTTTTGCTTCCTGCTGCTTTTGTCTCTGGTTCTGCTGCCTGGGTGCCAGCCCGCCCAGCAGAATATTTCATTGGAAGAATCGGCGCGGCGGAGCCTGGCCGACGCCGACAGCTTCACCGCCTATACGCTGGAAGACCTGTACGACCTGACTGGGATTGCTGCCGACGATTATACGGAAGCCGTGTTTCTCCGGGACAGCGACACCCTCAGCGGCCGGGAAATCATCCTGCTTCGGGCAAAAAACGCAGAAACCTTTCGCAGCGCAAAAGAAGCGCTGGAACAATATCTGTCCCAGCGCAAAGAAGAAACGAGAGATTACCTGCCCGAAGCCTATCACCGGCTGAGCCAGGCCAAAGTAGAGGAAAACGGCTTGGAGCTGCGCCTCGTCATCGAATAGCTTCCTGCTGCGCGCTTTCTATGCGCTTGACCCTGGAAATGGCATGGCTGATGGTC
Source organism: uncultured Eubacteriales bacterium (assembly GCA_902793245.1). Taxonomy (GTDB): domain Bacteria; phylum Bacillota; class Clostridia; order Christensenellales; family Aristaeellaceae; genus RUG563. The sequence continues at coordinate 4,840 of CADBCX010000102.1, forward strand.
AGCAGCGCTTCGTCGGCGCGAATCAGTTCCATTGAGCCGAAGGGCGCGTCCAGCAGCCGCTCCCACAAAAAGCGCTCCGCCTGAATCAGCTGGATTGCCGTCCCGGTGCCGCCGCCCTGGCGGATCGCTACCGCTTCATACATCAGCCTTCGGTATACAGCGGAATAGGAATCCCACAGGATCTCGGGAAGCATGGGCAGCGAATAGTAAACGGTGCCCTTCTCTTTCAGCATTTCCAGCAGGCTGCAAAGCTCGGGAAAGAATTCTTCCTTCTGGGCGTCCAGCATGGCGTCCAGCACCAGCTTGCCGTCCGTCATTCCGGTTAAGGGAATGAGGAGGGCAAGCGTTTTTTCTTCGCTTTCCCGGAAGGGCATGGCGCAGTATATCAGGCTGTTCAGCTGCTGCAAGGGCTTGTCGTAACGCTGGAGCCGGTATTTCACATAGCCCGCCGCGGCCTTTTGCCTGCAAAGCTCCGTGAGCACCTGCAGCTTGGAGTCGAAATGATGGTAAAAGCTGCCCTTGCTGCAATCCAGGGCTGTCAGAAAATCCTGAATGGTGGTTTTCACATAGCCCTTCTCAAAAAACAGTCTTTCGGCGGTGTCTATAATCGCCTGTTTTTTTAAATCGCCTTTCAGCACGCTTCCCGTCCTCTTTTCTTTAATTGTATTCAATCACCTGCTGCACCATCGGATATCGGGAAACGCACAGCAGCTTTCGTCCGATTTCCTTCCCGTTCTGCAGGAAAACCTGATAGGTTTCCACGTCGTAGCCGGTTCTCGCCTTGATCTTTTCCCGCGTGGTGTTGTGTTCCAGGGTGGGATTGTTTTCATACAGCGGAGATTCCGGCGGCTTGGTGACGGACACGGTGTTCGTCACCAGCTCGACGCTCATGCCGGCTTCCAGCGCGGCCCCGTAGATTTTTACCACGCATTCGTTGTTTTCGCAGTAGGCCACCAGAAACACCGGTGTCGTTTTATCGTTCCGGAATTGAAAATCCAGGTCGGGCCAATTGACCGTGGCGTCCCGTCCCGCGTCCACATAGGTGCTGGGCCAGGCGTGGGGAGAACGCTGTACGATCGTCAGGTTCGCCATAGCCGCCGCGTTGAACAGCGTGCTGGACACCTGGCAGACTCCCCCGCCCACCTCGTCGATGGTGGTGCCTCCGGCGATAGCCGCCGCGGGCAGGTAGCCTTTTTCCTGAGTGCGCTGGCCCGTGGCCTGGTTGAAGGAAAATGTCTCTCCCGGCATCACCGCCATGCCGTTGACCGCTTTTGCGGCCAGGCGGATATTGGAGGTGCGGTTTTTATCGGAGGTAAGCTTTGTGCTGAATGTGGAAACGCAGGTGAAGGTGTTCATCAATTCCACCTTCGTTACCTGCGGCGTCACCGGCTCCGTGGATGCGGCAATGGTCGCCGTGTATTCATGCCTGTCCAGGGCGCTGATGATCCGCCGGTATAGATCCTCCGTATCCAGCTTCGCGCCGGGACGGTCCTCCGTAAAGGTGAAAACCTGCTTTCCAAAATCAAAGGTCGCAATCTGCGCGTCCTGGGGCGTCCGGTTCACCCGCTGTTCCACCATCCGAACGAAAGTCCGGACATTTTCCGGGTCGTAGGTAACGGAGGTATACAGATTCACCTTCGCCGAATTGGTGTGGTAGAGGTGGGCATAGCGGTAATCAAAGGGGGTGACGCTTGTGGCGATGGTTTCCCGCGAGCCTTGTCGCCCAATGGCGTATGCCGTATCCAGCACGGCGGCGATGTTCCGCCGGATAGGCACTTCCCCCGGCGTAATCGTCCAGGAAATACCGTCTACATGCAGACGTATCCAAAGGGAATTGTCGCTTTGCTGGGTCTGGCTTTTCAGGGCGGCTTCCGCTTCCTGCCGCGTCATGCCGCCGATGGATATATGATCCACGTAGATTCCCTGGGCGAACGTCTTCCGGGCCAGGATGGCCGCTTTTTGCCGGAACAGAGGGTATGCCTGGTAGAGGGAGACAGCAAAAAAGCCCATCAGGCAAAGCGCAGCAAAAGCCAGCAGCGCCGCCAGCGCCCAAAGCGCCGTATGCCGCGAACGCCGCGGCGCGCCGCCCTGGGCCCAGGCCGGCGGCCTTTGCGGCTGGGCAGGCTGCTGGTACACCTGATCCGGATAAGGCGCCCGGGTTTCCGTAACGCGGCGGAAAACAGGCTGTTCTCCGCCTTCCGGATAGCGGGGGCGCATGGTTTTTTGCTGTTCTTGCTGGTGATCTGGCATTCTTTTATCCTTTCATGTTCATAAACAAACCTGATTCTATTGTATTCTAATCAGAACGCATCTATTTGTCAATGCCGCGATGAAGACGAAAAATCCCTTCTTCCGTCAGAAAGAAGGGAAAGCGTTTATCATAATCAGGTTTTCTCAGATTTTGCGTTCCTTGCCCATGAAGCAGCAGGCCAGGGTGCCGGGGCCGCAGTGGGCGCCGATGACCGGGCCGATGATCTGAATGCGGATATCCTTGATCTGCGGCAGGCGCTGGCGCAGCATTTCGGCCAGCTTGTCCGCCTCGTCCGGCACGTCGCCCTGCAGGATGAGCACGGTCTGCTCCTCGGGATACTCGATGTTTTCAGCGGTATGCTCCACGATGGCGCGCAGCGCCTTCTTCCTGCCCTGCACCTTTTCCACCGGATCCAGCTTGCCGCCCTTGCCCATGCAGATGATGGGCTTGATATCCAGCACGGAGCCGAACAGCGCGCTGGTGGAGGAAATGCGTCCGCCCCGGGCCAGGTATTTGAGATCGCCCACTGTGAGCCAGGCATGGCAGCGCATCCGGTTATCCAGCAGCCATTTTTCCACTTCTTCCATCGGTTTTCCCTGTTCGTAGAGCGCGTGGGCGCCCAGCAGCAGCAGGGTCATCGGGCCGGAAATGCTCAGCGTGTCCACCACGGTGAATTTCCGTTCCGGATACTTTTTCAAAAGCTGTTCCCGGGCTTCATAAATATTGTTGATGGTGGAGCTCATCTGGGAAGAAAAAGCAACGAAAAGCAGATCCTTATGCTTCAGGACCGGCTCGAAATATTCCAGATAAGTTTCCGTGGGAAGAAGGGATGTGTTGGGGCTGGCGCCTTCCCGCATCCTCCGGAAAAAATCCTTTTCTACGCCTTTGCGGCCGTTGTCATCCAGATATTCCTTTCCATCCAGGGTGTAGGGCATACGAACCACGGGAATATGCTTTTCGTCAGCGATAGAATAAAGCAAATCGCTGTCGCTGTCTGTCATAAAGACGTAGCTCTGTTCCATCCCGGCTCTCTCCTCCTTCATCTTCGGCTTACCTTTTTTATTGTACCTTGTTTTCGTAAAAAAATCAACATCTTCTTTAAATTTGTATATCTATTCCGCCAATGATTTTTTCGGGCGTGTCCCCACGATCCCTTAAAGCTCGGCGTCCAGCAGCGCTTTCATCCGCGCGATGGGCTCCTCGCCGCCGGAGGAAAGCAGCTCCACGCCGCCCGCCGCGCCGTCCGGCGCGAGCAAATCAAGCGCATCCAACCGCCTGCGCAGCTGGCGCACAGTGCCCTCGTTGCCGTCCAGCAGCGGAATGCCGGGAAAAAAGGCGGCGATGGATTTTTTCAGGAAAGAATAATGCGTGCATCCCAGCACGATCGCTTCCACGTTTTTCTCCCGATAGGGAGCAAAAAGCGTCTGAAAATACGCCGCCAGCCCACCGCCGTTCAGTTCCCCCCGCTCCACGAACTCCATCAGGCCCGGGCACGGAAGCGACACCACGCCTTCTCCGTAGAGCGAATACAGCTGGGCGTACTTTTCCCCCGCAATGGTGCCCGGCGTAGCCAGCGACAGCACCACCCCGTCGCGGTGCAGCAGCGAAGCGGGCTTCAGCGCCGGCTCCATAGCAATGATGGGCAGGTCGGGATACTCTGCCCGCAGGTCCGCCGCCGCCGCGCTGGTGGCGGTATTGCAGGCGATCACAATGGCTTTGACGCCCTTGCCCAGCAGCTCCCTGACCACCTGCCGGGACAACGCCAGCACCTTTTCCCGGGGCTTGGTGCCGTAGGGAGCGTTCTTCGTGTCCCCATAAAAAACAAAGCGTTCGTTCGGCAGCAGCCTGACCGCTTCCCGCAGTACGCTGATGCCGCCCACGCCGCTGTCAAACATGCCGATGGGCGCGGTGGAATGGCCTTTTTTGTTTTCGCTCATCACGTTTTTTGCTCCTGTTCCTTCAGCCAGTCCCGCAGGGCTTCGACGGCCTGCTGCTGGTAAATCTCAAATTCACGGGATATGCCGTCTTCCGTGACCAGGCGGATCGTGCGTTTTTTCGGATCCTTCGGATCATATTCCGGCAGCACTTCCACCGCGCGGATGCTTTCCCGCGGAATGGGCACGGCGCACGTGCGGTTCCGGTCGTACTTCCAGCCGTTGGCGTAATAAAGAATCAGCCAGTCCTCCAGCAGAATAAAAACGCCGTAAAACTCATACCGTTTCAGCGCGCTTTCGTCGATCTGCCGCATCACGTCCCGCGGCTCGCCCAGCGCGCTCAGGGACTGGCCGAAGGGGGTATTCCGAATCAGGTTCTTTTCGTCGGTCAGGATGTAATACGCTCCGATGAACGCCAGCACCGCAATGGGATTCAGCGCAACAGCAATCAGCCTGAGCCGGATGTCCACGCCCATGACCTGCATCCCGATTCCCAGGACAGCGAACGCCATCAGGGTAAACACCAGCGCATTGAAGGCAATTTGCGTTACGCCCCGGTATTCTTTCCGCATCTCCAGCGTGCAGAACCTCTTCATCCCCGGGCACTTCCTTTCATACAGACCCCGCCGCGCCGCCCGCAGGGGCCGGCTGTCCTATCGAGTATAGCATAAAAGGAAGTCTGATGCAAATGCTAATGCTGATCCAGGAAACGGCAAATTGCCCGCGCCAGAGGCTCCGCCGCGCGAAGCCGTGCCCGTAGGAGCCTTCGGGGCCGTTCTTGCCGAACCACGGCCAGCACACGGGGATGCCGCCGTGG
>CADBCX010000103.1 GCA_902793245.1 uncultured Eubacteriales bacterium
AGATTCCGTTCATGCGGGTCCAGGGCGGTCACCGCCCTGGTGCAGGGTTTAGGGGCCGCACAGGCCCCTGCTTCGTTACCCTTCACAACAAGATTGTTAACAGTATCAAAACGCAAATCTCAGCGCCAGGGAAGCAAAGATGATCAGGCAGGCGCAGAGCGCGGAGAGAGACGGTTTAGGTTCCATGGCTCATTCCTCCTTCGTATCCAGCGCCCAGGAAAGGACGCTCTGGGCGCATCCGCTGACGCACAATCCAGCCAGCAGCCAGCGGGAAATACTGTTGTCGATGAAGTTCATCATGGGGTTGAACTGATCCAGCACCAGAAACACCAGGAACATGAGCGCCAGAATCACCGTGGTGTGGCGCAGAATGGCGCGAAGCTTACTCATAGCTGTTCACCTCCGCAATCAGCAGCGCGTCGCTGCTCTCCCGGCCGCCGCCGGAGGGATCGTTGATGACGGCGTCCTGCCAGACCATGATGGAGGAGTTGCCCCCGTCCAGGTTGTAGGCGGCAGTGCAGCCCAGGTCATAGAACAGTTGGGACAGGTCGGGCAGGGTGATGCCTGCGGACGCGCCGCGCCCGTCCACCACCACCATGCAGTAGTGGCCCGGTTCATAGTAGCCGATGGCGGTGCGGGGATTGGCGGAGATGATGCGGCCCGTGCTGGCGAAGCTGGTGAGCACGCTGCCGTCGGTGTCCAGCAGGGCGGGGCCGAAGGTCCAGGCCTGCCACGCGCCGTCGTTGATGGCCTGCTGCATGTCGAAGGCGCTGCCGGGCATCACCTCCATGCGCCCGTCGTAATACAGCACGCACACGTCGCAGTTGGTGCGGTTGGCGCGGTAGATGACCCCGTTGCGGATCACCACGCCTTCATTGGTGTTGCCGTAGTAGTCGCCGTTGATGGCCACCAGCGCGTTGCTCAGCGCCGCCATATCGGAAATGCTGTCCCGGTAGCCGCTGCCGTAGGTGCCCCGGGCCAGGGCGGACTGGAAGCAGGTGATGTCCCGCACGTAAATGTCCGCCAGGTAATAGGTAATGCGCCCGTTGGCGGTGGTTTCCTCGGTGACGGTGATGGAAATGTCCGGGCTGGAATAGCTGCTGTCCGTCACCACCACGGTGTCTGTGTACTTGTCGGCGAACTTCTCGGCGATGGGCGTGTCGTCAGTTTCTTCCACAATATCGCCGCTGTCCGACAGGGCGCTGCCGCCCTTGCCGCTCATGCCGTTCATCCCGCCGCGGCCCGGATTGTTCTGTCTGCCCCGATTGTTCCGGGCGGACAGGCTCAAGCCGCTGTCGCTGACACCAGCGGAGGCGATGTATACCGTATCCTCCGGCAGGGCCAGACTGCTGTCGTTTCCGGCGGGCGCTTCCGTTTTATACGGGTTCTGGATCACGATGCCCACGCTCTGCTGCTCCCGGGGCAGCACATGATGGAACAGGGCGAACACAACCAGCGCGATGCCGGCGCAAATCATGTCAATCAATATATTCCGAATCACCCGATGCTTTGTATTTTTCATGGGTTTTCCCTCCTTTGCCGTCCGGTTTTTCCTTCCGACGATGACAGGATAGCAGAGAAAGCTTAAAATAACCTAAAAAGTATTTCAGCTGTTTAGAGGAAGATTTCGATAAGGTAGTGTGGAGTGTAAAGAGTGGAGTGTGGAGTGATAGAATGATTTCAATTTCTTTCTATCTGTCATTCCAGCGAGCGTAAGCATTTTCTATATAAACTCCACTCTCCACTCTTCACACTCCACACTCTCTTAAGGCTTCCATTCCGCCCCATTGCCCGGACTACGACAAAATATTTTCAAACAGGCAGGAAAAGGATGATTTCTGTTGAATAGGAGAATTTGGGTTAGGTTGAGGCTTTCTTTTTTGCCGCCTTCCCGACTTGTACTTGTTGGGAAAAAAGCGGAAAGAAACGCCATGAAATATTTATTTCAAAACCTTCATCACCAATACTACAGGAGAATGGGGGAAAAATGATTGGAAATGTCTGAAAGACTGCAAGCCCTGGCCATGGAAAAGGCGGCGATCCTGACTGGCGACGCCGAGCGCGTGGCGAAACAGCACGCCGAAGGCAAGAGCACCGCGCGGGAGCGGGTTGCCAAGCTCTTTGACGCGGGCAGCTTCGTGGAGATCGACGCCCTGCGCAGGGACGGCAACGCCGTGGCCGGCAGCGGCACGGTGAACGGCCAGGCGGTGTACTGCTTCGCCCAGGACTACGCTTCCTGCGGCGGCGCGATGACCACCGCCCAGGCAGCCAAGATGCTCAAGACCCTGAACATGGCCCGGGTGACCGGCTCGCCCGTCGTGGCGCTGCTGGACAGCGCGGGCGTGAAGCTGGAAGAGGGCATGAACGCCCTGCCCGCTTACGCCGAGATTCTCAGCGCCCTGGCGCGGCTGAGCGGCGTGTGCCCCATCATCACGTGCGTCCTGGGCCCCTGCGCGGGTCTGGCCGCCATGATGACCCAGCTGAGCGACGTGAACATCGAAGTGAAAAAGACCGGCGAGATCCGGCTGCACACCGCCCAGGTGATGAACAGCGAAAAGGGCCGGGCCAAGACCGTCCAGCAGCTCTTCGGCGCGGAAACCATGGACGCGCAAGGCGCCGTGGCCCTGACCGCCGAGAACGAGGACGAAGCCTTCGCCCTCATCACCTCCCTGATCGACCTGCTGCCCGCCTCCAACATGGAGGACGCGCCCCTGGCTGACGGCGAGGACCTGAACCGCCTCACCGCCTGCGACGACCCCGACGAGGCCGCCGCGCTGATGGCTGACCTGGCGGACGGCAATCAGGTGATCGAATTCTACAAGGGTTACGGCCCCGCTGTTCATACCGCCCTGTGCCGCATCGGCGGGCGCACCGTGGGCTTGGTGGCCAACGACCACAAGGTGGACGGCGGACGCTTCACCTCCCAGGATGCCCGCAAAGCCGCCCGCTTCGTGCGGATGTGCGACTGCTTCGGCCTGCCCGTGGTGTCCCTGGTGAACACCGATGGCCTGGCCGTGCCCATGACCAGCCATCAGGGCGCGCTGCTGCGGGGCGGCGCGGAGCTGATTTACGCTTACGCCGAAGCCACCGCTCCCAAGGTTGCCATCTTCACCGGCAACGCCGTGGGCGCTGCCTATGTCGCCATGGGCGGCAAGGCCATTGCCGACGTGGCCTACGCCTGGCCCACCGCCGTGATTGCGCCCCTGACCGCCCAGGCCGCCGTGCAGACCCTGGACGGGGAAAAACTCAACGCCGGGGAAAGCCGCGAGAGCCTGGAAGAAGCCTACGCCAAGAACCACGGCGCGCTGTGCGCCGCCCAGGCGGGCGTGGTGGACGACGTGATCGAGCCCAAGGAAACCCGGAAATATATCATCGCCGCCCTCGAAGTGCTGGCGAACAAGCATGACGTGAACCTGCCCAAGAAGCACGGCAACCTGCCGCTGTAAGGAGGGTACGGAATGGATAAATTATTGCTGGGCCTGTCCACCACGGGCGTGGGCATGCTGGTGGTGTTCTCCGGGCTGGTCATCCTGATCGTGTGCATTTCGGTCATGACCATGTTCACCGGACGGAGCAAGCCCGCGAAAGCCGCGCCCGCGCCTGCCCCCGCTCCCGCGCCCGCGCCCGCTCCGGTGGAAGAAGCGGCGGAGGAAGAGGACGACCTGTCCGTGGTCGCCGCCATCACCGCCGCCATCGCCGCCATCTGGCAGGAAGAGGGCCATCATGACAGCGGATTCGTGGTGCGCCGGGTGCGCCGGGTGCAGAACACTTCCGCCCGCGCCAGGGCCGCCAGGGAAGAACAGATTTACAGTCATTTCTAAATAACACCTCATCCGCCCCCTGCGGGGGCACCTTCCCCTCAAGGGGAAGGCTTAAGAATGAATATGGGAGGAACGATCATGCGTAAATTCAATATCACCGTGAACGGTGTCGCTTATGAAGTAGAAGTGGAAGAAGTGGCCGCGGGCGAAGCGTCCGCTCCCGCTGCCGCGCCGAAGGCTGCCGCCCCCAAGGCTGCTCCCGCCGCGAAACCCGCCGCCGCCCCCAAAGCCGCCGCGCCCGTTGCCAACGGCGTGAAGGTGAACGCTCCCATGCCCGGCACCATCCTGGACGTGAAGGTGGCCCAGGGTCAGGTCGTAAAGAAGGGCGACATCCTGTGCATCCTGGAAGCCATGAAGATGGAAAACGAGATCCTGGCTCCCCAGGACGGCACCGTGGCCCAGGTCACCGTGAGCAAGGGCGCGTCCGTCAACTCCGGCGATCCCCTCGTGGTGCTGAACTGATAGGAAGCTTTTCCTGATCGCTGCGTTTGTTTTTCACGCCGCAGGGAGCGGGCAGCCGAACCTGGCTGTCATTCTGAGCGAAGCGAAGAATCTCTCCCGGTATCATGGAGGAAATAACGAACGCAAAAAAATGTTTGAAAGGAGATTCTTCCGTGGGAACACAATCTGTTGATATTTTACAGACGCTGTCTTCCCTGGCCCGGGAGAGCGGCATCGCCCAGTTTCTGGGGAATCCGCTGGCCCTGGTGATGGTGGGCATCGCCTGTCTGCTGATTTATCTGGCCATCGTCAAAAAGTTTGAACCCCTCCTGCTGCTGCCCATCGCCTTCGGTATGCTGCTGACCAATCTGCTGGGCAGCGAGGTGTATCACGAAGCGCTGTTTGCGGGCGGCCACGCCAACTGGAGCCTGTTCGGCGGGGCGATCCTGATTGATTCGCCCAACCTGGCGAACCTGAAAGAGCTGATCGAGTCCGGGGCCATGACGGTGAACAACGCCGGGGCCGTGATTTTGAACGGCAATGTGCTGGGCCAGATCACCTCCTCCTTCTCCGTGGGCGCGCAGCTGGACGGCCTGGGACGGCTGATTGCCGAAAACGGCACTGTGCTAGCTGAATCCGTGCCCATCATCATCAAGGACTCCGCCGCCTTCATCAGCGACGGCCAGGTGTATTCCTCCCTGGGCGCGCTGATCGCCACCGCGGGCAAGACCATCTCTCCCGGCCTGCTGGACTACCTGTACCTGGGCGTGAAGCTGGGCATTTACCCCTGCCTCATCTTCATCGGCGTCGGCGCGGGCACGGACTTCGGCCCCCTCATCGCCAACCCCAAGACCCTGCTCCTGGGCGCTGCCGCGCAGCTGGGCATCTTCATGACCTTCATCGGCGCGTCGCTTTTGGGCTTCAACACCGCTGAAGCGGGCGCTATCGGCATCATCGGCGGCGCGGACGGCCCCACCGCCATCTGGCTGACCGGCAAGCTGGCCCCCCATCTGCTGGGCCCCATCGCCGTGGCCGCGTACAGCTACATGGCCCTGGTGCCCGTGATCCAGCCCCCCATCATGAAAGCGCTGACTACCAAGAAAGAGCGCCAGATCGTGATGGAGCAGCTGCGGCCCGTGAGCCACACCGAAAAGGTCATCTTCCCCATCGTGGTCACCATCCTGGTGTCCCTGCTGCTGCCCTCCGCCACCCCGCTGGTGGGCTGCCTGATGCTGGGCAACCTGATGCGCGAGTGCGGCGTGGTGGAACGCCTGAACAAGACGGTGCAGAATGAGCTGATGAACATCGTCACCATCTTCCTGGGCATCACCGTGGGCGCGACCGCCACGGCCCAGACCTTCCTGCGGCTGCAAACCATCGAGATCATCGTGCTGGGCGTGGTGGCCTTCGGCATGGGTACCGCGGGCGGATTGCTGCTGGCGAAGCTGATGAACAAGCTGACCGGCGGCAAGATCAACCCCCTCATCGGTTCCGCGGGCGTGTCCGCCGTGCCGATGGCGGCCCGCGTATCCCAGATGGTGGGCCAGAAGGAAAACCCCGCCAACTTCCTGCTCATGCACGCCATGGGCCCGAACGTTGCCGGTGTTATCGGTTCCGCCATCGCGGCGGGCGTGCTGCTGAGCATGTTCGGCTGATCGAATTGATTGAACGCAGCCTAAAGAATATCATCTGTCAGGAGGTTACAATATGACCATCTCAAAGAATCTTCAAGGCACAAATCTTGAAATCGCCCTGGAAGGCCGTCTGGACACCACCACCGCTCCGGAACTGGAAGCGGAGCTGAATCAGTCCATGTCCGGCGCGGAAAGCCTGACCCTGGATTTCAGCAAGCTGGAATACATTTCTTCCGCCGGGCTGCGGGTGCTTCTCTCAGCGCACAAAGTCTTTGCCGGAAAGGGCGGCATGAAAGTCGTTCACGTCAATGAAATCGTGAATGAGGTTTTTGAAGTGACCGGGTTTGCCGATATTTTGACCATTGAGTGACGGGATTTGAAGGAGAGCCGAATATGAAATCAGAAATCATCACCATCGACAATCAGGAGAACGGTTTTTCCGACGCGGTAAAAGAGGCGCAAAAAGTCGCGGCATATACGGAGCTGAATGAGAGGGATTCCCTGCGCCTCCAGCTGTGCACGGAAGAAGTGCTGAGCCTGGTGCGCGGCATCACCGGGGAAATCAAAGCCTCCTTCTGGATTGAATCCGAAGGCCCGCAGTACGATCTGCATGTATCCACGAAAACCGCGATGGATATGGACAAGCGCAATCTGCTCCTGTCCGTCGCCACTTCCCGGAAAAACGAAGCGGCGAAAAGCTTTCTCGGTATGCTGCGGGATATCTTCGAGGAAACAATGGTCGTCGAGGTCAGGCAAGCGGACGCAGTCCCCTCCGATATACCGAATGATCCTGTGAATCGCGTCATCGTGTGCACGGATCCCGAATGGGACGGATATGAACATTCCACCCTGAAAAAGCTGGCGGACGTGATCAAGGTCAGCATTCGCGGCGGCGTGGTGGATTTGACGGTCAGCAAGAAATTTGCTTAAAAGGAGAATCATGATGGCGAAAGTAAAAATTACCGATACCATCCTCCGCGACGCGCACCAGAGCCAGGCGGCCACGCGCATGCGTCTGGATGAAATGCTTCCCGCCTGCGAGAAGCTGGATAAAGTTGGCTATTTCTCCCTGGAATGCTGGGGCGGCGCGACCTTCGACAGCTGCCTGCGTTTCCTGAACGAAGACCCCTGGGATCGCCTGCGCCAGCTGCGCAAAGCCCTGCCCAACACCAAGCTGCAAATGCTGCTGCGCGGGCAGAACATCCTGGGCTATAAGCACTACGCCGACGACGTGGTGGACTACTTCGTGAAGAAGTCCATCGACAACGGCATCGACATCATCCGCACCTTCGACGCCCTGAACGACCTGCGCAACATGGAAAAGGCCGTGAAAGCCACCAAGGCGTACAACGGCATTGCCGAGGTCGCCATGAGCTACACCACCTCCCCGGTGCACACCGAGGAATACTTCGTGAAACTGGCCCAGGAAGTGGAATCCATGGGCGCTGACCTCATCTGCATCAAGGATATGGCGGGCCTGCTTTTGCCCTACGCCGCATATTCCCTCATCAAGAAGATGAAGGCCCACACCAAGCTGCCCATCGTGCTGCACACCCACAACACCGCCGGCACCGGCTCCATGACCGTGCTGAAAGCCATCGAAGCGGGCGTGGACGTGGTGGACACGGCCCTGTCTCCCCTGGGCGGCGGCACCAGCCAGCCCGCCACCGAATCCCTGGTGGCCGTGCTGAAAGGTACCGAATACGACACCGGCTTCGATGAAAACCTGCTGGCCCAGCTGGCCGAGCACTTCCGCGGCGTGGCCGAGCGCCTCACCAAGGACGGCTGGCGCGACCCGGACAAGGTGCTGTCCGTGAACGCCAAAGCGCTGCAGTACCAGGTGCCCGGCGGCATGCTGAGCAACCTGATCGGCCAGCTCAAGCAGGCCAACGCCATGGACAAATACTACGCCGTGCTGGAAGAAGTGCCGCGCGTCCGCAAGGACTTCGGCTATCCGCCCCTGGTCACGCCCACCAGCCAGATCGTCGGCACCCAGGCCGTCATGAACGTGCTGGGCGGCGAACGGTACAAGATGGTCACCAAGGAAAGCAAGGGCCTGCTGAAAGGCGAATACGGCCGCCTGCCCGCGCCCGTGAACGAGGAAGTGCGCAAGAAGTGCATCGGCGATGAGAAGATCATCACCCATCGCCCCGCCGACGACATCCCGCCCGAACTGGAAGGCTACCGCAAGGAGATCCAGCAGTACAGCCAGCAGGACGAGGACGTGCTCTCCTACGCCCTGTTCCCCCAGGTGGCGACCAAATATTTCCAGTGGCGCCAGGCCCAGCAGCTCAAAGCCGACCCCGCCGCTTACGACAAGAAGGACGGCACCATGCCGGTGTAACCGTCTGAACAATTAAGCTATCAACACTGAGAAGGCTGGGAAAAACCCTCAGCCTTCTTTTTTTGTTTTATACCATTCTTTTTCTCAAATCTTAAGAATGAAGAAAAAGAAAAGTATGAATCCTGAATTGAATGAAGAAGACTCATGATTTTCTAATCATATTCACATTGAAAAGGCAGGATAATTGTGGTATACTGTTTCACGAACGAAAAAGCGGCGAAATGCCGCTTTCAGCGGAGAAAATGTATGATTCGGCAAAGACCCGTTGTGTTCCGCCCCGGATTTGATATACTTTTCCCGCAATCAATCAGAAGGGGGAGGAAACAATGCAGCAGAACAAGAAGAACGACACCAAGGCTTATGTGATTTCCTTTATCGCCATGGGCGCCGTGGTGGTGCTGTATTCCCTGATTTTTCCCATGTACCGCTGGCAGCACTACCTGATCGTGGCGGGCATCGCCCTGCTGGTAGGCCGGGTGGTGTTTATTATGGCCCAGGGGCTGGATACCTCCAAGGAAGCGCCGGTGCAGCAGCCTATTCCCAAGACGGGCGACAGCGCGGTGGACAGCCTGGTGGAAAAGGGCCAGGAAATGCTGACCCAGATCCGCCATGAAAACGACCTGATTCCCGACGCCCAGCTGACCGACCAGATGAATCAGCTGGACAAGGTGGCGAACCAGATTTTCCACACCGTGGCCGAGCATCCCGAAAAAGCGCCCCATATTCGCCGGTTTATGGACTACTACCTGCCCACGACGCTGAAAATGCTCACCGGCTACCGCAAGATGGACGAGCGCCAGGTGAAGGGCCAGAACGCCAACGAGACCCGCGCTCAGATCCGCGAGGCCATGGACACGGTGCTCAAAGCCTTCGACAAGCAGCTGGACGCTCTCTATCAGGACGAAATGCTGGACATCTCCACCGACATCGACGTGATGGAAACCATGCTCCGGCAGGACGGACTGATCGATGGCGGAGTGAAGGGGCAGCAAAAAGAAAGCGTTCAGTGAGCGTAATTACTTTAGAGTACAGAGTTCAGAGTGCAGAGTACAGAGAAAAAAGTGTGTGCACTGCGGTATCCCGACAGGGTCGGTCAAATCAATCTGAACTCTGTACTCTGCACTCTGAACTCTC
>CADBCX010000104.1 GCA_902793245.1 uncultured Eubacteriales bacterium
TCCTGAGCGAAGTGAAGAGGCAGCGGAACGGAGTCGAAGGATCTGAAAGCAGGGTATCATGTTGCTTGGTTGGATGAGTTACTATGAGTTCCTTCGACTCCGTTCAGGACAGGGCTGCCGCCCGGCCTACACTGAAAATGATCCACTGGATCATTTTCCGGGCGCTTCGGCCCTTTCGCTCCACTCCGCTCAGGATGACAGTTGATGGTTAGTAGTTAATTCACAATCAACAATACTTCTCAATGGCCGCCTTGATGTGCTTCGCGGCGATTTCCACCTTGGGCCAGTCACCTTCCTGGAGGCCGGTGAGGGGCTTACGGACGGAGCCCAGCTCCAGGCCCTCGTTGATTTTCAGCACGCCCTTGATGACGGCGTACATGTTGCCCTTGCAGGCGCAGAGCTCGGAAATGATGGCGTTGACCTCGTGCTGGATGGGCGCGGCTTCGGCATATTTGCCTTCCCGCACCAGCGCGTCCATTTTCAGGAACAGCTCGGGCATGGCCCCGTAGGTGCCGCCGATGCCGCCCGCCGCGCCGATGGCCCGACCGGAAACGAACTGCTCGTCGGGGCCGTTGAAGACCACGCAGTTTTCCCCACCAATGCGCACGAAGGTATCAATGTCCTGGGTGGGCATGGAGGAATTTTTCACGCCGATGACCCGGGGATTCTTCCGCATTTCGGTGAAGAGCGACGGCGTCAGGGCTACCCCCGCCAACTGGGGAATGTTGTAGATGATAAAGTCGGTGTTGGGCGCGGCGGAGGAAATGTCGTTCCAGTACTGGGCGATGGAGTATTCGGGCAGGTGGAAGTAAATGGGCGGGATGGAGGCGATGGCGTCCACGCCTAAGCTCTCCGCGTGAGCCGCCAGCTGCATGGATTCCCGGGTGTTGTTGCAGCCCACGTGGGCGATAATGGTGCATTCGCCCTTGACTTCGGCCATCACGTTTTCCAGAGTGAGCATCCGCTCTTCCTTTTCCAGGTAGATGCATTCGCCGGAAGAGCCGCCCACATACAGGCCTTTCACGCCCTTGCTGACCAGATGCCGGGCCAGGGCGCGGGTACGCTCCGGGCTGACTTCGTTGTTGTCGTCATAGCAGGCGTAGAACGCCGGGATGACGCCGTGGTACTTGTTCAGGTTCATAGAAATCATATCCTTTCTCATTCATACTGATTGACTGGTGAGCGCTAAATGAGATCCTTCGCTATCCCTTTCACGACGTTCCAGGGATGCTCAGGATGACATCGTTTGTTTATTGGGAAAATGCTGCAAATGACCATATGATGGCTTTCTTGGAAAGGGGTGCGGGGGAAACCATTCTTTGGAGGCCAAAGAATGGTTTCCCCCGCAAAAACTCATCCTTTCACCGCGCCCATGGTGATGCCGCGGGTGAAGAACTTCTGGAAGAGCAGGAAGATGATGATGATGGGGATGGAGCCCAGGGCCGCGCCGGCCATGATGATGCCGAAGTCGGTGCTCATTTCGCTTTGCAGCTTGGCGATGCCCAGGGAGATGGAGAGCACCTTGGTGTCGTTCAGCATGATCAATTGCAGGAAGTAATCGTTCCAGGCAGTGATGAAGGTGAAGATCGCCAGCGCGCCGATGCCGGGCTTGATCATGGGCAGCACGATGTCGATAAAGGTGCGCGTCTCTCCCGCGCCGTCGATGCGGGCGGCCTCCAGCATTTCATTGGGAATGCTCTCGGAGAACTGCTTCATCAGGAACACGCCGAAGGGCCAGCCCACGGTGGGCAGGATGACGGCCCACAGGGTGTTATGCAGCTTTAAGAACGCCATTTCCTTGAGCAGGGGAATCAGGATCACCTGCTTGGGCAGGGCCATGGCGCACACGAACAGGGAGAACAGGAACGTCCGTCCGGTAAACTTCTTTTTCGCCAGCGCGTACCCGCCCATGGCGGCGGCAACGCAGGTCAGACCCATGGCGGCGGCGCAGATCAGCACCGTGTTGAACAGCCAGGTGAAGGCGGGTTTCTGGAACAGGCGCTGGTAGTTGTCCAGCGTGGGTTCCACCGGGAACCAGACGGGCACGCGGGCGTTGATGGCCAGCTTGGTTTTGAAGGAGCCTGTCACGATCCAGTACAGGGGGAAGATCAGCAGCAGGGTAAGAACAATCAGGATGATGATGCTGATGACCCGGTAAGGGGTCAGGGCGTGCACGCTGTGGTCGGTGTTGTCAACCTCCGGGGCGCGCTTGTTCAGCAGGGAGGCGCGCTGTTTCTTTTCAATGGCGGACATGTTTACCCCTCCCCTCTCAGCCATTGTCCGTCTTGGCAAGACGGAACTGGATGGCGCTGAATATGGCGATGATGATCGCCAGGATAATGCCCATGGCGCTGCCGTAGCCATAGTTCTGCAGCTTGAAGGCGTTGTAGTAGATGTAATACATGATGGTCTCCGTGGCGTGGTTCGGCCCGCCGGAGGTCAGCAGCTGGATCAGCGCGAAGCACTGGAAGCTGTTGATCGTGGTGATGACCAGGATGTACAGGGTGGTGGGCATGATCTGGGGCCACTTGATGCGCCAGAAGGTCTGCATATTGGTGGCGCCGTCCACGCTGGCCGCTTCCACCAGGGAATGATCCACGTTGCTCAGGGCGCTCACATACAGCACGATGGGCTGGCCCACGGAGGTGGTGAGCAGGATGGTGATGATGCACCACAGGGCGGTGCCGGGGTCGCCCAGCCAGTTCACATTTGTGCTGATGATGCCCAGCGCCTTGCACACATAATTCAGAACGCCGGTGTAGTTATTGAAGATCCACTTCCACACCACCGTGACGGCCACGGAACCCGTGACCACCGGCAGGTAAAACACGCAGCGGAAGAAGGACGTGTGCAGCTGCCGCATCTTATAAATCACGGAAGCCACCCACAGGGAGAACATGCACGTGATGGGCACGCTGACCACCACGATCACGATGGTGTTCACCAGGGCCTTGATAAACACGGAATCGCCAAACATGATCTGGTAGTTTTTCAGGCCGGTGAAGGTGAATTCGGTCATGGTGTAATTAAAAAAGCTGGTCACCAGACACATGCCCATGGGGAAAATCACGAAGCCAATAAAAAAGAGCAGGCTGGGCGCCATGAACAGGTAGCCCGCGATGTTTTCACGGCGGCGGGCTTCCTTCATGCCGCGGGGAATGGGAACCGTTTGCGCCATCTTTTCCACCAACTTTCCTTTGATCGAAACTGCGCCCCCCGCTCCGGGGGGAAACGGGGGGCGCTGATCGGATGATGATGCTGATTGCTCAGCAATTTTAGTTACTGCACTTCAGACAGGTACACGGCCACTTCGTCCGCGATGTTGCCGGTGGCGAAGATGCGCTGGAGCAGGTTCCACCAGGCGGTGCGCTGCACGGGCCAGTTGGGAGCGATCTGGTAGTAGCCGCCGAAGTAAGGAGCGAAGATGCTGTAGGAAGCGTTGATTTCCTTTTCGGTGCCGGTGTAAATATCTTCCATGTCGCGGGTGGCGAAATAGCCGGTGGCGTACACGGCCTTGGTGTTGCCGTTGCACATGAAGCGGATGAATTCCTTGGCGGCAGCGGCCTTGGCGTCGTCGCCGTTGTTGAACACGCCGAAGCCCCAGATGCCGCCGTCCAGCGTGGGCACGCCGTCGTCAGAGGGGAAGGCCATGGGGAACACTTCCACGTTCTCGGCCAGGTTGTCCTTGTTGTTGGTTTCCAGGGCGGCGTTCCAGCAGAAGCCCATGGCGGAGGTGCCGTTGCAGAAGTAGTTGATTTCTTCCGCGGCCACGATGCCGGGGTCGGCGGTCAGCAGGCCTTCCTGCACCATGTCGTACAGCTTCTGCAGGCCCTTGATGTTTTCTTCGCTGTCAATGGTATACTTGGTGAAGTCTTCGTTGGTGAAGCGGCCGCTGTACAGGTTGTACACCAGCGCGCGGGTGCCCTGGTCGCCGCCCTGGCCGCCGCAGTACACGATGCCGGTCACGGGGGTGAAGCCGGTGGCAGCCAGCGCCTTGCAGGCGTTTTCAAAGCCTTCGGTGGTCCAGGTGTGCTTTTCCGCGTCGATGTACTGCATCGCGTCGGCGGCCTCGAAAGCTTTCTTGTTGATGACCATGCAGTGGGCGGTCATGCACAGGGGATATTCATAGTAGTTGCCGTCCTTGCCCTTGCAGGAACCAGCCACGCCTTCATAGATGGCCTTGCCCGCTTCTTCTTCAAACAGCTCGTTCAGGGGCAGCATCTTGCCGGCCGCGCCCCAGTTGGCCACCAGGCGTTCCGGGCCCTCGAAGATGATGTCGGGAGTGGTCTTGGCTTCGATGGCGGTGGTCACCTGGTCGTCGCCGGAAACATAATCCAGGAACTGCACGTTGACCTTGATTTCAGGGTGCACGGCGTTGAAATCCGCCAGCAGGGAAGAAACGACGGCGTCGTCCGTCCAGCTGCCGATGGGGTAGGTCCAGAGGGTGATTTCCACGTCCTCGGCCAGCGCGAAAGCGGGAATCATCAGCATCAGGCACAGGAGCAGAGCAAGCAGCTTCTTCATAGATGGAATCCTCCTTTAAATAATTGATTGTCGGCTGTGACTCTCCAATTCGGAAAGTCCACTGTTGATCTAAATGTACTACAAATATTCTGATATGTCAATAGCATTTTGAAAATAAAGTTCTAATCTGACAAAATTATGACCAGAACATTCTTTTTATTGACAGAACAACCAGGATGAATTATAATGGAAAAGGCAAAACATCCTACAAACTTTGTCGAAGGTGGGATGCGCATGACAGACATCAGCAGGAACGAAAAGCTGTATATCCAGGCGTTCCGGGAAATACGCAGCTATATCATGGAAAACAAGCTCAGCCCCGGGAACCTGCTGCCCACGGAGCAGCAGCTCTGCGCCCAGCTGGGGGTAAGCCGCAACGTGTGCCGCGAGGCCATCAAGAGCATGGAGCTGATGGGCATGGTGCGGGCCTGCCCGGGCCGGGGTACCGAAGTGCAGGAATTCAGCCTGGATTTCATTTTCCAGAACGTGCTTTTTTTCCACATGGACGGCCAGGAAAAGCACGTGCGGGAAATGTTCTCCGTGCGCAAAGCCCTGGAGCTGAGCTTCATGCGCCAGGCGTTTGATTCCATCACGAAAGAGGACATTGCCGAAATGCGGGCCTGCGCCACGGAAATCAGGCAGCGGTGGGAAAAAGGCGAAATGTTCGAGGAGGCCGACCGGCGGTTCCACATGGCGCTGTTCCGTTCTCTGAACAACACCATCCTGAACTCCGTGCTGGACGCCATCTGGGCGGCGGACAGCGGCTTCCAGCTGGAAGCGAAAATGCCCCACCTGGCCAGCACCGTCACCAAGCATGAGCGCATCGTGGACGCATTGGAGCAGTATGACTATCTGGCTTTCGCCCAGGCCATGATGGCGCATTACTCGTCGGGCAAGTACACCCAGACGGATTCTTATGAAGAATACTGAAGGAGGAAGCAATTTATGCTGATCGAAGAAATCAAAAAAGGCAAGGAGTCTTCCTTAGGCTTGGAAAAGCTGGGCAAAAATTTTGCCATCGCCCAGGATTACATTTTAACAGCGGACTTTTCGTCCCTGCCTGTGGGCACTTACGCCATCGCCGGGGAGGATGTGTTCGTCATGATTCAGGAATACACCCAGGAAGAAAAGGAACCCGCCTACGAAGCCCACGACAAATACGCCGACATTCAGCTGGTGCTGCAAGGCAGCGAGCGCTTCCGCTGGGGCCTGGGGAATCCGGGCGAATTGAAAGGGGATTTGCGCCCGGTGACAGGCGTTGAAAAATACGTTGAATTCACGCTGCATGAAAACCAGTTTGTCGTCTTCCTCCCCGGCGAGCCCCACGCCCCCGGCCTGCCGGAGCACGGCCCCGCCTTCTGCCGGAAAGCGGTGGTGAAGGTGAAAGCGTAAAGACGAGAGTACAGAGTTCAGAGTACAGAGTTCAGATTTATATTGTCAATCATTTTTGGATTCCGTAGTATGTTCTCTATATGATCTGTACTCTGCACTCTGTACTCTGTTCCCTAAAAGCTGAATAACCAAAGCGCTTAAAAATCCAATGAAACAAAAAGGAGCATCAACCTATGAAAAAGCACATCGTATGTCTCGGGGATTCCAACACCCACGGTTACTGCGCCGACCCCGCGGACTGCGCCGACGGGGGGAGCCGGTTCAACGAGGACGAGCGCTGGACCTGCCTGCTGCAAAGGGCGCTGGGGGATGAATACCTGGTGCTGGAAGAGGGCCTGGGCGGGCGCACCACCGTGTTTGTGGACGCGCTGCACGAATCCATGGACGCCGTTTCCGCGGCGTATCCCATTCTCATGAGCCATGAGCCGGTGGATCTGCTCATCATCATGCTGGGCACCAACGACACCAAGGAGCGCTTCGGCGCCAATGCCGCTGCCATCGCCGTGGGCATGGAACGGCTGATCAAAAAATGCAAGTCCGTGGAATGCTGGACAGCGAAAGGCCCCAACATCCTGGTCATCTGTCCCCCGCCCCTGGGCGACGGCTTTCACGACGAGGTGATGGGCCCGGGCTGCGTGGAAAAATCCAAGGCGCTGCCGAAGTACATGAAGGCTGTGGCGGAACGGAACGGCGTGCATTACCTGGACGCCAAAGACTGCGAGTTCAATCCCGTAGACTTTACCCACCTGACGAAAAAGGGCCACGCGCAGCTGGCGCGGATGCTGGCCGACCTGGTTTCCTCCGTCCTCTGACCCACTGGCAAGCAATAAAACCGGGCTGCCGCTTTTTCAGCGGCAGCCCGGCTTTTTTGTGTCGGCCCGTCAGATTTCTTTCTTGCTGTGCGCCTTGCGCAGGGCGTTGAATTCCTTGCGGATGGCGGCGTCCTTCTGGGCTTCGGCGGGATTGGAGAGCCGTTTTTCTTCGGCGGCCTTCGCGTCAGCCTGGCGCTTGAGTTCCGCCTGGTAGGCTTCCTCGCCTTCCTCCAGGCGAATCTTTTCTTCGGCGGAAATATACTTCCGGCCCTCGGCGGCAGCGGCGGCCTTCTGGTCGATGACGATGGCTTCATGGTCGAACTTGCCGAACTTCTCCACGCCCATAAAGATGAAGATCAGGAAGATCACCAGGTAGCAGAAGGTTTCCACCCCGATGAACACCCAGGGCATCGCGCCGCGGATGGCCTGGGAGGAAATGTTGTCCGCCGCGTAGTTCACGTTGGACAGCACGATGTTCAGGATGCCGGTGGCCACGCCGGTCATGCCGGCCATGATCGCGCCATAGATGGTCATGGTCAGGCCGTCGGTGCGCTTGCCGTGGATCGCTTCCTGGTGATCCAGCACGTCAGCCAGCAGCGCCATGCTCAGGTACATGGCGGGGGTGGAACCCAGCGCCTTGAGGATGAAGGACACATACACCAGAATCAGGTTGTCGGGAGCGAACAAGCCCAGCAGGCCGCCCGCCACGGCCAGGGCGGCGCCGCAGAAAATGGCCTTGCCCTTGCCGATTTTGTTTGCCAGGATGGGGGCGGCTACCATGCCGATGGCCGTCGGGATCGCGCCGATGATGGCCAGGAAACCGGAAATATTGCCGCCGTTGGCAATGGTATATACGCCGTCGGCATTGGGGAACATGGCCTGGCAAAAGTAGAGCTGAGACACGTTTTTCGCCATGCCGCCCAGCTGGTAGCAGAAGAAGAACACCATCATAATGATCCAGAATTTATCGGAGAAGCAGATTTTTGCCTGCTGGCCGATGGGCAGGGCCTTGGCGGGGGCTGCGCCTTCGTTCTGCGCCATGGATTCTTCGGTCACGCGCTCCCGGGTGAACATGAATTCCACCAGCGCGCCGAGGACGGTGATCGCCGTCAGCGCGATCACGAAGATTTTCCAGTGGTTATAGGAGGCCACCGCGTCATAGAGCACCACGCCGTCCAGCGCGTATTCGCCGCTTTCCAGCAGCACCGCGCCCTCGGGCAGGTTGGTGGTCTGCGGGACGAAGAGCAGGCTGAGGAAGAAGGGCAGGATCATGGTGGACAGGCCCATGGCCGCCAGCATGGTGGCGTTGGAGAGGGTCGCCAGCAGCGTCCTGTCCTTGCTGTTGCGGGTGGACAGGCTCACCAGGGCGGCGTGCGGGGTGTAGTACATGGGATAGGCGATAGCGAACCACAGGTTATACCCGATGGCGATGCACACCAGGGCCAGGGATTGGCCCGACGTGTTGATGGTGTCCGTCGCCAGGGGCGAAATCACAAACAGGATGAGCAGCGCCAGGAAGGAAATTGGCACGGAAATCAGCAGCAGGGGGCGGGCTTTGCCTGCCCGGGACGTGCTTTTGTCCATGAGTCGCCCCACGATGATGTTGCCCAGCACCACGAAGATCACCGACACCACGGGCAGCCATTTGAAGAACTCGCTAGCCCAGGAGTTGATGTTCAGCACGTCGGTCATGTACTTGTTGAAGTAGTTGGACAGCACGGAGTTGGCGACCAGCGCCAGGGTGGGGCCGATCAGGTAGCCGATGGCGCCCTCCGGGATCAAAGTCACATTGGACTTTTTGATCAGGCTGGGCAGCTTGTCAAAGAAGCTTGTTTTGGTTTGGCTCATGTGATGATTCCTCCCTTTTTAATGATCCTGTTTGTGTTTACGCGCGCTTCTTCTGCCGGTAGCCGCTGGGCGTCAGGCCCACGTGTTTGCGGAAGGTGCGGATGAAATGCTCGCTGCTTTCATAGCCCACCGCGGCGGCAATATCCGCCACCGGCATGGCGGTGTCCCGCAGCAATTGTTCCGCGTTTTCCAGCCGCACGGTGGTGAGCAGCTGGATAAAGGTCTGTCCCGTCATCTGCTTGATGAGGCGGGAGGCGTATTCCGGGGTATAGTGGAATTCCGCGGCCATGCCCCCCAGCGTGGCGGTGGCGGCGTTGGTCTGCAAATACCGGGCGATGCGCACGGCGGTCTGGGAATCGTGAAACTGGTCCTGCGGCAGTTCGCAGGCGTCCATGTATTTTCGCAGCAGCAGCACGAAAATCTTGGTCACGATGGCGTTCACCAGTACGGAATAGTAATCCTGCTTTTCCATGTATTCGCCGCACAGCTCCACGAACGCCCGGTGCAAATCAGGGTCATTTCCGGTGTGGAAAATCAGGTAGTCGATGCCGCGCTCGCTGTACAGCGTGCTCATGAAGAAATTCGCCAGCAGGTTGTCCCCTTGCAGGATACTGTAGAAGTAATGCCGGAAGGTGGATTTGCGGATGAGCACGTCGATGACCACGCTCTCGTCGCTCACGTCCAGGGCGTGGGTCACCCGGGGCTGGATGAAGCACAAGTCCCCCGCGGACATGGCGGAGGTATGCTCCCGAATCTGGTGGGAGCAGCGGCCCTCCAGCACATAGAACAATTCAAAGA
>CADBCX010000105.1 GCA_902793245.1 uncultured Eubacteriales bacterium
TTGATGCCGTCTTTTTCAAACACAAAGACGTGGTTGAATTCGTTTTCCGAGCCGAACCAGCCGATGCCGTTGGCTTCCAGCGTTTCGATGGTGGACTGGAGCCCCGCCATGCCGTAGTCCATGGAGTGGTTGTTGCCCAGGGAGCAGGCTTCGATGCTGGCGTTCAGCAGCATCTGCACATAGCTGGTATCGCCGCGGAAGGCATAGGTTTTGTTGGCGCGGCCCGCGTCGAAATTGTAAAGCGTTCCTTCCAGGTTAACCACGGTCAGGTCGTCCTGGGCGAAAATGTCCCGCACCTTTTCAAAGGGATAGTCGATGCCGTACTGCTGCACATAGGCGTCAAAGCTGGTGGGTTTGCCCCGTTCCCGGTCGTCGATGCCCAGGGTGCAGTCCCCGGCGAAGGTGATTACGATCTGCTTGGGCGCTTCGTATTTCACCGCTTCGGCTGCGCCCTGCGGGATGCAGGAAAAAATCAGTGTCAGCAGCAGGGCGGTCAGGAGCAGGGTTTTCGGTGTCAGTCTGGGCATCGGTTTCTCCTTTCAAATATGGCGGAAAACCGCCTGAAAAATACAGGAAAAGCAAGACACGCGCTGCCGCCGTCCTGCTGAAAAAAGTTACCTATTTAATATAACGCAAGTTGGGGGTTTCTGTCAATCCCCACATTTATGTTAAGAGTGAGGAGTGAGGAGTTTTGATTGTCTCGCCGTATTCTTGTGGGTATTGTTGGTCATCATAGGTGTCATTCTGAGCGCATCCGGACGCGTTCGCTTGCGCCCGTCCCGAAGGGCGGGTAGAATCTCATAGCAACGAGCTAAAACAAGCAACATACTGCCCAGCAAGAGATCCTTCGCTTACCCCTCCGCTTCGCTTCGGGGTGCTCAGGATGACATATAACTCCTCACTAAATAAAACTCCTCACTCCTAACTCAATAAAATTCCCTTCAAGAACTGCCCGGTATAGCTCCGCTTGACCTTGGCGACCTCCTCCGGGGTGCCCTTGGCTACCACGGTGCCGCCGCCATCGCCGCCCTCGGGGCCCAGGTCGATAATATAGTCGGCGGTCTTGATCACGTCCAGGTTGTGCTCGATCACCAGCACGGTGTTCCCCGCGTCGGTGAGGCGCTGCAACACCTTGATCAGCCGGTTCACGTCGTCCATGTGCAGGCCGGTGGTGGGCTCGTCCAGCAGCACCAGGGTCTTGCCGGTAGCGCGGCGGCTGAGTTCCGTGGCCAGCTTCACGCGCTGGGCCTCGCCGCCGGACAGGGTGGTGCTGGGCTGGCCAAGCTTCATGTAGCCCAGGCCCACGTCGTAGAGCGTGCGCAGCTTCTGCATGATGGCGGGGTGCGCCTCGAACACGCCCATGGCCTCCTCCACCGTTAAATCCAGCACGTCGGCGATGGACAGGCCCTTGTACTTGACCTCCAGAGTTTCCCGGTTGTAGCGCTTGCCGTGGCAGACCTCGCATGGCACGTAAATATCCGCCATGAAGTGCATTTCGATTTTCAGCAGCCCGTCGCCGGAGCAGGCCTCGCACCGCCCGCCCTTCACGTTGAAGGAGAAGCGGTTCTCCTTGTAGCCGCGGATCTTCGCTTCCGGCAGCTGGGCGAACACCTTGCGGATCATGTCGAACAGGCCGGTATAGGTGGCGGGGTTGGAACGGGGGGTTCTGCCGATGGGCGACTGGTCGATGCTGATGATTTTGTCCAGCCGTTCCCAGCCCTCGATGCCGTCATAGTCCGCCTTCCGGGGCCGGGCCCGGTTCAGCAGGTGGGCCAGCGCGCCGTATAAAATGGCGTTCACCAGGCTGCTCTTGCCGCTGCCGGACACGCCGGTGACGCAGCAGAACAGGCCCAGGGGGAAGTCCACGTCGATGTTTTTCAGGTTGTGTTCCCGGGCTCCGCGCACGGTGAGCCAGCCGGTGGGCAGGCGGCGGTTTGCGGGCACCGGAATGGATTTTTTGCCGCTTAAATACTGCCCGGTGATGGACTCGGGGCAATTCATCACGTCCGCCACCGTGCCCTGGGCCACGACCCGGCCGCCGTGCTCCCCCGCGCCGGGGCCGATGTCCACCAGGTAATCGGCGGAGCGCAGGGTTTCTTCGTCGTGCTCCACCACGATGAGGGTGTTGCCCAGCTCCTGCAAGTGCCGCAGGGTTTTCAGCAGCCTGGCGTTATCCCGCTGGTGCAGGCCGATGGAGGGTTCGTCTAAGATATACAGCACCCCCACCAGCCCGCTGCCGATCTGGGTCGCCAGGCGGATCCGCTGGGCCTCGCCGCCGGAAAGCGTCGCCGCGGCGCGGGATAAAGTCAGATAATCCAGCCCCACGTCGCACAGGAACCCCAGCCGGGCGTTGACTTCCCGCAGGATGGGCGCGGCGATGATGCCGTCCTTCTCCCCGAAGGTGAGGCCGTCCAGGAAGGCCCGGGTCTTCTGGATGTTCCATTCGCTGATTTCGGCGATGTTCCTCTCCCCCACGGTCACGGCCAGGGCTTCGGGCTTCAAGCGCCGCCCCTTGCACACGGGGCACATCTCGTGGGCCATGTATTCCTCATAGGCCGCCTTCATGCCCTCGCTCTGGGTCTCCCGGTAGCGGCGTTCCAAAGAAGGGATGATGCCCTCGAAGGTGGTCTGGTAGGTGCCGGTTTCAAACTTGATCTTTAATTTCTGCGCCCCGGTGCCGTATAAAATCTTCTCCTTGATGTCGTCGGGCAGGTCGTAGAAGGGGGTGTCCATGGAGAAGCCGTAGAACTCCGCCATGGCCTGGAACATGCTGTGGGCGGTGGAGTTTTGTTCGCCGCTGTTCCAGCCCATGCAGGAAACGGCCCCTTCGTTCAGGCTCTTGGAGGGGTCGGGAATCACCAGGTCGGGGCTGACCTTCATGGTTTCGCCCAGGCCGGAGCAGGCGGGGCACGCGCCGTAGGGGTTGTTGAAGGAGAACATGCGGGGGGCCAGCTCCTCGATGTTCACGCCGCAGTCCGGGCAGGCGTAGTTCTGGGAGAACATGATTTCCTCGTTGCTGGGGGTGAGCAGGGCGCAGGCCAGGCCGCCGGACTGCTTCATGGCGGTTTCCAGGCTGTCGGTCAGGCGCTGCTGGATGCCGGGCCGCACCACCAGGCGGTCAACGACCAAATCAATCTGGTGCTTCTTCTGCTTGTCCAGGATGGGCGCGTCCTCCAGCTCGTACATTTCCCCGTCGATGCGAGCGCGGACGAAGCCGCTTTTCCGGGCGTCCTCCATGAGCTTCACGTGCTCGCCCTTCCGGGCGCGGACGACGGGAGCCAAAATTTGGATGCGCTGCCCCTCCGGCAGGGCTTCGATGGCGTCCACCATTTGATCCACGGTCTGCTGCTTGATCTCCTTGCCGCACTTGGGGCAGTGGGGCACGCCGGTGCGGGCGTATAAAAGGCGCAGGTAGTCATGGATTTCCGTCACCGTGCCGACAGTCGAACGGGGGTTTTTGGCGGTGGTTTTCTGGTCGATGGAGATGGCCGGGGACAGGCCCTCGATGCTGTCCACGTCCGGCTTGTCCATCTGGCCCAGGAACATGCGGGCGTAGCTGGACATGCTCTCCACATAGCGGCGCTGGCCCTCGGCGTAAATGGTGTCAAAGGCCAGGGAGGATTTGCCCGACCCGCTGAGGCCCGTGAACACCACCAGCTTGTCCCGGGGAACCGTGATGCTCACGTTCTTTAAGTTGTGCTCCCGCGCGCCCCGCACGATGATCTTGTCTTCCATGCTGCCCTCCGAATCATTCTTGTTGCCCGTCTATTATAGCACATTTGTTCCCCTTTGTGAAGGGGGCATGGTGGCTCTTTTTCGGCGGGCGCTTGCGGTACAATAAAACCGAATGCAGAAGAATCGGAGGGCAATAGCATGGCGCGTTCGCATTTGAAGGTATACCTGGATTTTGACGAAAGAACTTCCGCGCTGGACGACGAAGAAAAAGCGCGGCTGCTGCTGGCCATGGTGCGTTACTGCCGCGACGGAAAACAGCCGGAGCCCACAGGCAACGAACGCTTTCTGTGGCCGGTGTTTCAGGGCATCATCGACCGGGACATTGCCGCCTACAACACCAAGGTGGAAAACGGCGCGAAAAAGGGCAAGGCCGCAAAAGCGGAAAAAAGCGAAACGAAGCGGAATGAAGCGGATAAAAGCGAACAAAAGCGGAATGAAGCGGAATGCCATAAGAATGAAGAAGGAAGAAGAAAGAATGAAGAATTAAGAGTGAAGAATGAAGAGCAAAGAATCAAGAGTGAAGAAGAAGAACAAGAAAACACCCCCTCTCCCGAGGGGGATGAGGGGGCGGGGGGCTTCGAGGATTTTTGGCTCATCTATCCAAGGAAACAGGGCAAACAGGACGCGAGGAAGGCGTGGGAAAAGCTGGCCCCGAACGGTGAACTGCTGTTCCGGATCCAGGCGTCGGTGCTGGCTCAGAAGCAAAGCGGCCAGTGGACGCGGGAGGGCGGGCGCTACATTCCCCTGCCCGCCACCTGGCTGAACGGCCGCCGCTGGGAGGATGAGGCCGGCCCTGCGCCCGAGCCGGCAAAGCAGAAAACCGTTTCCGCCCAGCAGTACACCCAGCGGGTTTACACCGAAGCGGAACTGCTGGCCGTGTCCGACGACCTGTTCGAGGAAGCCAGGAAGTACAGGATTACTTCACCGGAAAATCAAACCCCTGTTTGAAGGGCTCCTTTTGCAGCCGGAAGTGCCACCATTCATGGTCGAAGGGCTTGAAGCCGTGGCGCTTCATCACGTCCCGCAGCAGGGCCCGGTTGGCGGCCTGCTCGGCGGTGATTCCCTTCGCCCCGTACCAGGCCAGCCTGCCGAAGTAGTCAAAGCCGGTGCCCATGTCCAGCGGGTTGCCGTCCAGGTCGGTGAGGGTCATGTCGATGGCGCTGCCCCGGCAGTGGGCGGAGTTGCGGGCGATGTAGCCCTGGTCTACCAGCAGGCTCTTTTTCTTAAACTCCGGGTAAAACTCCGCCTGCATGCGCATGTCGTCCCTGTCCTCCGACCAGCGCACGAAATGGCGCACGGCGCTCTGGGGGCGGTAGGCGTCGAAGATCATGATGCGGCAGCCCATGGCCCGGAACTCGTCGGCGGCTTCCTTCAGCTTTTCCGCCGCTTCGTTGGTGAGGATGGCGAAGGGCGCCTCGTAGCCGTCGATGGGGTCGCCCACGAAGTTGTGGGTGCCCGCATAGCGGATGTCCAGGATCACGTCGGGGATGACTTCATGGACGTAACAAAAGCCCTCCGGCAGTTCATGGGCGGAGACGAGCAGCTCTTCCCCCTGGGCGGAAGCCAGCAGGAAGCAGCACAGCAGCGCTGAAAGCAGCCATGTAACGAATCTCTGTACTCTGCGCTCCACACTCCACACTCCACGCTCCACGCTCCACACGCCTCCTTCATCCCTCATCCCTCACCTTGCCGCATCATAGGTATACCTGACCTCCTGGGGGTGTCCCCAGAGGTAATAGGTGACATAAATATCCCGGACGGCGTGGGGCGTGCCCTTCGTCAGCAGCACGCACCACACATCGCGGGTTTCCCCGGCGGGGATGATCTTTTCCTCCGTGTCGCAGTAGAACAGCACGTCGCTGTCGATGGGCGCGATTTGCAGCTCCACCATCTCGGCGGGGATGAGGCATTTGTTTTCCAGCCGCAAGGTGTAAATATAATAGGAATAATCCTCCGCCGGGCCGATGTCGCCGGTTTTCAGCACGGTGCCCAGCAGGCTCTGGCGCTGCACGGCGGTTTTGAGGGCGTCAAACTCCGCCGTCCGCTGGGACGCGGGCAGCACTTCCAGGCTCTTGCCCACCACGTGCAAATTGGTGTTAAACAGGGCGTAGCCCAGGCAGCACGCCGCGGCCAGCGCCAGCACCATCAAAATGATCGCTGCGGTTTTCAATGGGTGTCCGTCGCCTCCATCTGGGTCAGGATCCGGTTCATTTCCTGAATCATTTCCGCGTCCTTTAAGCGGAACTTGAATTCCACCCGGCGGGAAGCGTCCATGTCCACGGAGCCGTCCGGCTTGTAGATCGGGTCGGAATAGCTGCGGCCCTTCGCGGTCATCAGCTTTTGCAGCTGTGCCACCTGGATGCGGCTGAGCGTGGGCAATTGCAGGCAGTATTCCGCCACGGACAGGGCGCGGTTCTGGGACAGGCGCAGGTTGGTCAGGTAGGAGCCCGCGGTGTCGGTGTGGCCTTCGATGATGATCTCGCCCACATAGTCCGCGTACTCCGGCCGCATCAGCACGCCCAGGTACACCGGCAGGAAGCGGGACAGAAGCGCCTTGCCTTCGTCCTTGATGGTGCTGGAATTGGAATCAAAGAACACAGTGCTTTCCAGCACGATGTCGCCGGTGGTCTTGTCCACCGACGCGCCCAGATTGGCGGCGGTCAGCGCGCTCCTGAGCTCTTCAATGATCTTGCTGCGCACGCCCACCATATCGTCGATGCGCTTCTGGTAGGTGAGCATTTCGGCCCGCTGGGCGTCCAGCACGCTCTGCATGGCGTTGATGGCGTCTTTCTGGGCGTTCAGCTGCAGCTGAAGGGCAGCCTGCTTTTCCTTTTCTGTTTTCAGGGCGTCCTGGGCGGCGTGGAGGTCGTTCTCCTGCTGATCCAGCTGGATCTGGATGGCGGCCAGCTCCTCCTGCTTGCCCATTAGCGTCACGTTGGCGGCTTCCAGTTCCTCTTCCCGCTGCACCAGGGTGATGGTGGCCCGGTCCAATTCCGCCTGCTGCTCGTTCAATTGCTGGGTTTTGATTTCCAGCATACTGTAATACTGGTATACGCTGTAAATCACCGCCAGCACGAACACCAGCAGCAGCGAGGCCATCATATCGGAGTAGGATATCCAGTGGGAGCCGTGATCGCCGCCGCCGGGAGCCCGGTGAATCCTTCTGCGAACCTGCATATCACGCCTCCTTCGCGGGCTTGGGCGTTTCCAGTTCCTTGGTCATGGCGGTCAGCGCCCGCTGCAGGCCGCCCAGGGCTTTCACGCAGCCTTCCGCTTCCTTTTCCAGCCGGGCGGTTTGGGCAGGGCTGTCGGCGTTCAGGCGGCGGATCTCCTCCAGCCGTTCGTTCAGGACGTTCAGCGCGCCGGTCATGTTGTCGTTGAACATGCCCATGGCCCGGCTGAACCCGCCGGACAGGTTTTCCACAAAGCTGGTGTAGGTTTCGGCCAGGCGCTTGCTGCTGGCGTCCATCTGGGCGGTCATGTTGGAGGTCACGTTCATGGCCCCGTCGGCCTGATCCTGCACCGCCTTCATCACCCGCCCGCTCCAGTCGGCATAGCTGCGCATGGATTCGCGGATCTCCTGCTGTGCGTCTTTCAGCCCGGCCATAAAGTCGGTCTGTTCCCGGGTGGCGGTCATCATGCCGGAGAGCACTTGGCTGCCGTGGGTGAGGAACGCGCCGGTTCGGTCGTTGGTCCTATCGATGGTTTCCACGTAGCTTTCAAACTTTTCCATCACCCGCTGGGTGGTGTCCTGCACCTGGTGCATGCCGTTGAGGATTTCCTCCGACGCCTGCATGGCCCGGTCCAGGGATTCAAAGGACACGGCCTGGGCCTGGTTCACCTGGGACAGGGTCTGGCCCAATTGGGTGAACTGGTTGCCCAGCATCCGGTTCATGTGGTTCACGAACTGGGCGGCGATGTTCGCCACGCCCTCCAATTGGCCCTGGGTCTGGCCCAGGATGAAGCTGTTCATGCTCTGCGTCACGGGCACCAGGCTCTGCTGGACGGAGGCGACGATGCCCTCGCTGACCCGCTGGCCCATGTCGGCGCTCACCTGGCGCAGCAGCACGGCCTGATCCTCCTGCTGGCAGATCATCTGCACGTTGTCCTCCAGGGGCTTTTGCATCACCAGGTCGGCGAAGGCGTCGGTGAAGTCGTCGATGGCCCCGGTGGCGCTGCCGTAGGCCATGCGGTTGAACATGTTGAACACCAGGGAGCAGGAAATGCCCGCGATGGAGGTCATGAAGGCGAAGGTCATGCCGCCGATCAGTTTGGGAATGCCCTCCATGGTCTTGGCGGCGTCGGTCATGTCCAGCCCGCCCAGGCCGCGCATCAGGCCGATAAACGTGCCCAGGATGCCCAGGCTGGTCAGCAGGGAAGGAATCACCTCGCCCAATTGCAGATGGCCCAGCCCGCCGATCACGGTATCATCGTTGATATAATCTTCCACGTTGCAGTTGAATCCGCGGGCGTCCAGCTGCTCCGCGTTCACCAAAAAACGCCGCCAGGGGCCCTGCAGCTCTTTGCCCAAAAACAGCACGTCCTGCCACACGGGCCGGCCCTCGCCGGTGCTGGTCTCCAGCAGGTGGATGCCCCGCCGCAGGCGCCTCGCGCCCCGCATCAGGGGAAACACGCACTTGACCAGCCCGGTCAGCATCACCAGGCCAATGGCCAGATAAACTACAAAATCAGTCAGGTTGGCAGCGAGGTTTTCCATGAAGCTTCCCATTAATCAATTCCTCCTTCCGCTGCGTCACTTTCTACATTGTAATAGATTTTCCCCAAAAATGCAATAAATTTGTAATGGATGAAGTGTAAAAAGTGAGGGGTGGAGGGATGAGGGATTAGGGAATAGGGATTAGGCAATAGGGATTAGGCAATAGGCAATAGGCAATAGGCAATAGGCAATAGGGATTAGGGGACCCGATCAAAAGCCTTCCCCTCAAGGGGAAGGCTTTTGGGGTCGTCCTTCATCCTGCGCAATTCATGCGTTCGCCCTACAATCTTTCTCCCCGGTCTTGCAAGAATGGTCAAATCCGGTTATAATGTACCAGAAACGGTTTTGATTCTTCTTGAAAGGAAACAGGCATGCGGTTTACATTCTGCCCGCTTTTCAGCGGGAGCAGCGGAAACGCGCTGTTCATCGGCGCGGGAGACACGAGAATACTGATCGACGCGGGCATGACGGGCAAAGCCATCGAAGGGGCGCTGCGGGAAATCAACGTGCTGCCGGAAACCCTGAACGGCATCGCCGTCACCCACGAGCACAGCGACCATGTGAAGGGCGTGGGCATTATCAGCCGCAAATACCACGTGCCGATCTACGCCAACGAACGCACCTGGAACGCCATGGCCCGCACCATCGGCGAAATCCACCCGGCGAACCGCCGCTTCTTTGAGGACGAAAACGACTTTTATATCGGCGACCTGGCGCTGCACCCCTTCCCCATCCCCCACGACGCCGCCGACCCGGTGGGCTACCGGGTGTATTACGGCGGGCGCAGCGCGGCGACGGCCACGGACATGGGCTATGCGCGCAAGAGCGTGCTCAAGACCCTGGCGGGCGTGGACGTGCTGCTGCTGGAAAGCAACCATGACCCGGAGCTGCTGCGCCTGAACCCGCA
>CADBCX010000106.1 GCA_902793245.1 uncultured Eubacteriales bacterium
GACTCCGGCGTGGTGCTGCTTTCCAAGCACGCCGGCACGGTATATTCCGTGGCTGCTGACGAAGTGGTCATCCAGGACGAACTGGGTGAAAAGCACAGCTACCATCTGACCAAGTTCGCCCGTTCCAACCAGGGCACCTGCATCAACCAGCGTCCCCGGGTGTACCAGGGACAGAAGATCGAGGTCGGCGACCTGTTGGCCGACGGCCCCTCCACCGAGAACGGCGAAATCGGCCTGGGCAAGAACATGCTCATCGGCTTCATGACCTGGGAAGGCTACAACTACGAGGACGCCGTGCTCATCAGCGAACGGCTGGTCAAGTACGACAAATACACCTCCATCCATATTGAGGAATACGAATCCGAAGCCCGTGAAACCAAGCTGGGCCCGGAAGAAATCACCCGCGACATCCCCAACGTGGGCGAAGACGCGGTGCGCGACCTGGACGAAAACGGCATCATCCGCATCGGCGCGGAAGTGCGCAGCGGCGATATCCTGGTGGGCAAAGTCACCCCCAAGGGCGAAACCGAGCTCACCGCCGAAGAACGGCTGCTCCGCGCCATCTTCGGTGAAAAGGCCCGCGAAGTCCGAGACACTTCTTTGAAGGTGCCCCACGGCGAGGGCGGCATCATCGTGGACGTGAAGATTTTCACCCGCGAAAACAAGGACGAGCTCAGCCCCGGCGTGAACGAAATGGTGCGCGTGTACATCGCCCAGAAGCGCAAGATCAGCGTCGGCGATAAAATGTCCGGCCGCCACGGCAACAAGGGCGTCGTGTCCCGCATCCTGCGCGAAGAGGACATGCCCTTCCTGCCCGACGGCACCCCGCTGGACATCGTGCTGAACCCCCTGGGCGTGCCTTCCCGCATGAACATCGGGCAGGTGCTGGAGGTTCACCTTGGCATCGCGGCCCGGACGCTGGGCTGGCACATCGCCACTCCCGTGTTTGACGGCGCGACCAAGGAAGACATTGAAGAATGCCTGAAAAAGGCCGGTCTGCGCCCCGACGGCAAGACCATCCTCTACGACGGCCGCACCGGCGATCCCTTCGAGAACCCCGTCACGGTCGGCATCATGTACTTCTTAAAGCTCCACCATCTGGTGGACGACAAGATGCACGCCCGTTCCACCGGCCCTTACTCCCTCGTTACGCAGCAGCCCCTGGGCGGCAAGGCCCAGTTCGGCGGCCAGCGCTTCGGCGAGATGGAAGTGTGGGCGCTGGAAGCCTACGGCGCCGCCAACACCCTGCAGGAAATCCTGACCGTGAAATCCGACGACATCGTGGGCCGCGTCAAGACCTACGAAGCCATCGTGAAGGGCCAGAACATCCCCACGCCCGGCGTGCCGGAATCCTTCAAAGTGCTCATCAAGGAGCTCCAGGCCCTGGCGCTGGATATCCGCGTGCTGAACGAGAACAAGGAAGAAATCGAGATCCGCGAGCTGGACGACGAAGACGAGGATATGGGCGAGCCTGTCCCCGCCGGACGCGAGCCGCTGCCTGAGACCGACTATGACGACGCCCCCGCCCTGGACGAAAACGATTCGCTGGAGCTGGACGACGATATAGGCCTGGATGACGAGTTTGCCGACTTCGAGGGCGACGACGATATGCTGGATGACCTGAAGCTGGACGACGATGACGACTTAGAATAAGTTGAGGTTTTACAACGGGCTGTTGGTTTAGAGTACAGAGTGCAGAGTACAGATAATGATAGCTGATGCTCTGCATAATCCGAATTGATCGAGTATATCAATCTGAACTCTGTACTCTGAACTCAGTTCTCTCGTCCCCGTTTCCCAACTTTTCCTACCCGCGCCACAACGGAGGGAGTTTGTATTCATGTTTGAACTGACAAATTTAGATTCCAT
This sequence comes from uncultured Eubacteriales bacterium, assembly GCA_902793245.1. Lineage (GTDB taxonomy): Bacteria > Bacillota > Clostridia > Christensenellales > Aristaeellaceae > RUG563. The sequence goes on from CADBCX010000106.1 coordinate 1,870, forward strand.
CCAAATCGGCATGGCCTCTTCCGAGCAGATCCTCGCCTGGAGCTGCGGCGAGGTAAGCAAGCCCGAGACCATCAATTACCGCACGCTGAAACCCGAGCGCGACGGCCTGTACTGCGAACGCATCTTTGGGCCCCAGAAGGACTGGGAATGCTCCTGCGGCAAGTATAAGCGCGTCAAGTTCAAGAATAAGGAAATGGTCTGCGACAAGTGCGGCGTGCAGATCACCCGGGCCAAGGTGCGCCGCGAGCGCATGGGCCATATCGCCCTGGCCGCGCCGGTCAGCCACATCTGGTATTTTAAGGGCATTCCTTCCCGGATGGGCATGCTGCTGGACGTGAGCCCCCGGGCGCTGGAAAAGGTGCTGTATTTCGCTTCCTATATCGTGCTGAATCCCGGCAACGAGGCGGTCACGAAAGTGGCCCGCAATGAGCTGATCACCGACTCCAAGTATCGCTCCATCATGGCGATGAGCGAAGAGGAGCGCGGCGAGTTCAAAGCCGGTATCGGCGCTGAGGCCGTGAAGGAAATGCTGCTGGCCCTCGACCTGGAGGCCCTCAGCGAAAGCCTGAAAGCGGAAATCAACGACCTGATCGAAAAGGAACGCGACCGGGAGGGCGAAGGCCAGAAGCGCACCCACGCGGTGAAGCGCCTGGAAGTGGTGGAGGCTTTCCGGCTTTCCCACAACAAGCCCGAATGGATGATCATGGACGTGATTCCCGTCATTCCCCCGGATCTGCGCCCCATGGTGCAGCTGGACGGCGGCCGCTTCGCCACCTCCGACCTGAACGACCTGTACCGCCGGGTCATCAACCGCAACAACCGTTTAAAGAGGATGCTGGAGCTGGGCACCCCGGATATCATCGTGCGCAATGAAAAGCGCATGCTGCAGGAGGCCGTGGACGCCCTGATCGACAATGGTCGCCGCGGACGCCCCGTCACCGGCCCCGGAAACCGGCCCCTGAAATCTCTGTCTGACCTGCTGCGCGGCAAGCAGGGCCGCTTCCGCCAGAACCTGCTGGGCAAGCGCGTGGACTATTCCGGCCGTTCCGTGATCGTGGTCGGGCCCGAGCTGAAGCTCTATCAGTGCGGCCTGCCCAAGGACATGGCGCTGGAGCTGTTCAAGCCCTTCGTGATGGAAAAGCTGGTTTCTTTGAAGATCGCCCACAACGTCAAGTCCGCCAAGCGCATGGTGGAAAAGGTGAAGCCCGAGGTATGGGATATCCTGGAGGACGTGATCAAGGAGCATCCCGTGCTGCTGAACCGCGCGCCCACCCTGCACCGTTTGGGCATCCAGGCCTTTGAGCCCATCCTGGTGGAAGGCAAGGCCATCCGCCTGCATCCCCTGGCCTGCACCGCCTACAACGCCGACTTCGACGGCGACCAGATGGCCGTGCACGTCCCGCTGAGCATGGAAGCCCAGGCCGAAGCCCGTTTCCTGATGCTGTGCGCCAACAACATCATGAAGCCCCAGGACGGCATGCCCGTGATCTCTCCCACCCAGGACATGGTGATCGGCTGCCACTATCTGACCATCACCCGGGACGACGCCAAGGGCGCGGGCCGCGTGTTCGCCTCTCCTGACGAAGCCATGATGGCCTACCAGTGCCAGCAGATTTCCCTGCAGGCCCCCATCAAGGTCCGCATCGAGCGCACCTGGGAAGGCGTCACCGAACGCCGGGTCATCGACACCACCCTGGGCCTGCTGATCTTCAACGACGTGGTTCCCCAGGATCTGGGCTTCAAGCCCCGCGAAACCCTGGACGACCAGTTCGTGCTGGAAATCGACCACAAGGTGATTAAAAAGGACCTGGGCCAGATCGTGGAAAAGTGCTTCCACGTCCACGGCGAAAGCCAGACCGCCAAGGTGCTGGACGCCATCAAGAACCTGGGCTATAAGTATTCCACCCGCGGCGCCATCACCGTGTCCGTGGGCGACATCATCATCCCGCCTGAAAAGCAGACCTGGCTGAAAGAAACCGACGACCTGGTGGCCACCATCAACCGCAAGTACCGCCGCGGCGAAATGAGCGAGGACGAGCGCTACCGCATGGTTATCGACGCCTGGCAGAACACCACCAACCGGCTGAAAAACCGAGTCATGGAAGTGCTGCCGCCCTACAACCCCATCAGCATGATGACCGGTTCCGGGGCCCGCGGTTCCGCCGGTCAGGTGGCCCAGCTGGCCGGCATGCGCGGCCTGATGGCTTCTCCTTCCGGACGCGCCATCGAAGTGCCTATCCGCGCCAACTTCCGTGAAGGCCTGAACGTGCTGGAGTTCTTCATGTCCTCCCACGGCAGCCGCAAATCCCTGGCCGACACTGCCCTGCGTACCGCCGACTCTGGTTACCTGACCCGCCGCCTGGTGGACGTGGCCCAGGAAGTGATCGTACGGGAAATCGACTGCTTCGAGTCCCGGGGTGAAAAAGTGCGCGGCATCACCGTGCAGCCCATCGGCGAGATCGAGGGCATCGACGACCGCGTGCGCGGCCGCTACGCCGCCGAGGATGTGTACCATCCCATCACCGGTGAGCTGCTGGTGCACGTGAATGAACTGATCGACTACGAAAAGGCCGGCATCATCAAGAAGGCGGGCATCACCAAGATGAACGTCCGCTCGGTGCTGACCTGCCACAGCGAACACGGCGTGTGCGCCCGCTGCTACGGCATGAACCTGGCCCACGGCGGCATCGTGGATATCGGCGAGGCGGTCGGCATCATCGCCGCCCAGTCCATCGGCGAGCCCGGCACCCAGCTGACCATGCGTACCTTCCACTCCGGCGGCGTGGCTTCCGCGGACGACATCACCCAGGGTCTTCCCCGCGTGGAAGAGCTGTTCGAGGCTCGCAAGCCCAAGCGTGACGCCACCCTGGCCGAAATCAGCGGCAAGGTGCAGATCGTGGAAAGCAAGAAAAAACGCGAGGTCATCATCACCAGTGAGGACGACCCCAACGAAAAGAAGACCTACCAGATCCACTATGGCGCGCGCCTGAAAGTGTCCGACGGCGACGTGATCCCCGCCGGCGCGGAGCTGATCGAAGGTTCCGTCAACCCCCACGACCTGCTGCGCATCCTGGGCATCCGCGCCGTGCAGGAATATCTGCTGAAAGAAGTGCTTTCCGCTTACTATTCTTCCGGTGTTAAGATCGCTGACAAGCACATTGAAGTGATCGTGCGCCAGATGCTGCGCAAGGTGCGCGTAGAGGACGCGGGGGACACCGACCTGCTGCCCGGCGGCCTGGTGGACATCTATGAGTTCGAGGAAGCCAACGAAAAGACCATCATGGCGGGCGGACGTCCCGCTGTTGCCAAGCGCATCCTGCTGGGCATCACGAAGGCTTCTCTGGCCACCGATTCCTTCCTCTCGGCCGCCTCCTTCCAGGAGACCACCCGCGTGCTCACCGAAGCCGCCATCAAGGGCAAGGTGGACCCGCTGCTGGGCCTGAAGGAAAACGTCATCATCGGCAAGCTGATTCCCGCCGGTACCGGCCTGAAACGCTACAAGAATATCGAATTGCAGGAAACCTATTGATCCACCTGCGAACAGAAACCCGCCTCCCGGCGGGTTTCTGTTTATCCGTTTGTTTTTATGAAAGGATGAAAAACTGTATGCCCAATCCGATTCTGCCTTTTTGGGAATACATTCCCGACGGGGAACCCCGGGTGTTCGGCGACCGCGTGTACCTGTACGGCTCCCACGACCGGGTTGCGGGGGACGCCTTCTGCGATTTCAAGCTCAAGGTCTGGTCCGCGCCGCTGAATAACCTGAACGCCTGGCAGTGCCACGGCGACAGCTTCCGCACCCGGCCTGGCAAAAACCGTGGGGCGGACACGCCCTGGACAGACCATGAATTATACGCGCCGGACGTGATTGAGAAGGATGGAAAGTATTACCTGTATGCCTACATCGTCGGCGCGAAGGGCGCGGTGGGCGTATCCGACAGGCCGGAAGGCCCCTTCCGGCTGCTGTCCACCTACCGTTATACCGACCGGGTGGGGGATGAGGGCATCTTCAACGACGCCGGGGTGCTGGTGGATACGGACGGGCGGGTGTATGTGTACTACGGCTTCACCCAGTCCCACATGAACGAGCTGAACCCGGATACCATGTGCGACGTGCTGCCCGGCAGCTACCGCCATCCCGTGATCGACGACGCGGAAACCGTGCCGGAGGAGCGGCGCTTCTATGAAGCCAGCTCGCCCCGGAAGATCGGCGACTCCTATTACCTGATCTATTCCCCGCGCAAGGGCAGCCGCCTGGCCTACGCCACCAGCAAATCGCCAACGGGGCCTTACACGTATCGCGGCTACATCATCGACAACGGGGTGGATTACCCCGCGGGAAACAACCACGGCTCCATCGCCTGCCTGAACGGGCAATGGTACGTGTTCTACCACCGCATGACCAACCACTCCATCACCAGCCGCCGGGCTTGCGTGGAGAAGATCACCATCCTGCCGGACGGCTCCATCCCGCCGGTGGAGATGACTTCCCTGGGCTTTGAGGACGCGCTGGACCCGTATCAGATCACGCCCGCCGAAATCGCCTGCGTGCTGACCGGCGGCTGCTTCATCACGGAAAAGGATGTGTTCACCCGCGTCATTACCGACGTGACGGATGGCTGCGTGATGGGCTATAAATACTTTGATTTTGGCGATGACCTGACCGGCGACGGCCTGACGCTGGCCCTGAACGTCAAGGGCATGGGCGTCAACTGCCGGGTGCACGTTTTCCTGGACGACCCGAAGGAAGGCCGCGAAATCGGCGTCTGCGGCATCGGTACGGGGGACGGCGTGTATAAAACGGCCGTTCAGCCGGTCACCGGAAGACACGCCCTGTATCTGGCGGCGGAAAACAAAATCGAAGGCTGGATGGGCCAGTTCTTCGAGAACCGGCGGCTGTTTGAACTGGAATCCTTTGTATTCCTGAAATAAAGAAATGCCCAAAAACATGGGAGACCCCCTGGTCTTCAAAGACCAGGAGGTCTTCCATGGGCACCTGCAGCAGCCGGGCCAGGGCCAGCAGGTTGTCCACCGTGGGCAGGCACTCGCCGTGCTGCCACTTGTAAATGGCCTGCGGGTACTCAAACCCGAAATAGGTTTGGAGGTCCCGCACGGTCAGCCCGGCCTGGCGGCGGTGCCGCTCGATGCTGCGGCCCGTGCCCGCCAGGTCGATGACCGGAAAAGCGGTCTGCATATACATCGAACCATCCTTTCCTTTTGTCTGGACACGAAATCTGTCCGTTCGGGAAAAGCAAACTGCGGTGGCGGAACGAAAGCGGATTGTTCATTCCGGCTGTCAAGACGGTTCATGTAAGCGGTGAAACAGGTGCTATTATAGTGGTTTTCTACCAGATTGTCAATCCTTTTTGAAAATATTTTTTTATACCTGCGGTTGAATGACAGATGAGGCTGTTTATGCTATGATAAAACGAACGTATGCGAAAGGATGCGATGAGGAATGAAGCGGATGATTTCCTATGACAAGCTGTCAAAAAAGGAAAAGAAAGCGTACAACGCAAAGCGCCGCGTGGTGTGGGGGTTCAGCCCGGTGACGCGGAAGAAGGAAAACGCGAAAGCGTATAATCGGAAGAAAGCGCGGAAAGAGGAGGATGATGCTCCGTTTGCCGCGCTTTTTCTTATTCTGTATCCGGCGGAGAATGTTCTTGGACGAAACGCGGTGAATCCTCCTTCGTAACTTCAACCACCGGTTTAATGACAAACCCGTTTTCCCGTGCTATCATAGGGCCATCGACAGGGGAAACAAGCGAAAGCGAAAATCCCCGTCGAAGAAGTCCGGCAGAAAACCGACTTCGGACATGCAACTCCGTCGGCAGGAGAATCAGGCGCACACAGCAGCGCTGTCAGACGGCACCCAGGACGCGGCAGGCTCCTATCTTCCGCTTCCAGGCCGTGAGGCACCCAGTCACCCATAGTCAACCGTTCCGCCAGGGAGGTGGAAACACTATGGAAGGTGTCGGCAGCAAACGACGATCACTCTATGATGAATAAATGATGAAAACATCTCATGATGTTCATCGCGTCTGTCTGCCTCAATTGCATGTCAAGGGACGCCCGCCACGGCCGGCGGTGCGAACCGGGGAAACCGGGAAACCAAAGCGAACATCCTCTGGCTGGATCCGGGCGAGGCAATGGAATGGGCCCGCTTGGACAGCAGCGGCACAGGACGCAAACAGGCGACGGACGCGATGGCTTCGCAAGGCCCTCGGAACGCATTTTCTGCCAAAGCCCTTTCTTGTGGAAGCAGGGAGACGGAAGCCCTTCCCCGCTTCCACAGGAAAGAAGGAATCAAACCACGGGTTGAATGACAAACCGGGAAATCCGTGGTATCCTGAACCCGTCGTCAGGGGAAAGCGGAAACGCGGCCCCCGGCGCAGCACCTTGAAAACCGAACAGCATTCAGAATAAGCGATCAACAGGGAAGAAAAAAACTTCCCTGATCAAGAAGCCAGCCAGAGAACCGGCTTCGGATGAACAAAAGGCTTCCTTCTGGATATAGGCGCATACAGCAGCGCTTGTCAGAATCGCAAACGAAGGAATATCATTGCAGGGCACAATGAATTGATGCCCAGGCCGTGAAGCACTCGTTTCCCCACCGACCCCAACCGTTCCGAAAGGAGGCGCGGTCGCCAGTGGTGTAGCTGACAAGTCACTCATTTACTGTTATGATGAATCATCATAGCGTCTGCATTAAATATCCAGTCTTTGCCAAGCGTTCATCATATGGCGTCCGTCACGACCGGCGTGGGAAACGCGGCGGCGGAACGGCGGAAGAACAATCTCTATGGCCTGTCCGGCGGAAACGGAACGGGGACAAAGGCGGGCGGCGTGAACAACGCGGCATAGAGATTGGGAAGCCAAAGAACCAAAGCGGCGCGGAACATTCTCTGGCAGAACCCTTCCCGAAACGGGGAGGACACAGGAACAGAAATCAGGATGGAACAGGGGAGCGATAACGGCTCTCCGCAGGAAAACGGCAACCGGCACGGCGGCTGAAATGCCCCCGGCGTCCGGGCGCGGCCTCTTCGCACAGGCGGCGCGGTCCTTCCTGCCCCGGCTTTCGGACGCGGCGAAAATGCCGAAAGCACGGTGGTTCCGCTTTTGCGGGAACGCCCCCGCAAGGCAGTCCGGGGAGGCTGGAGAGGATTCGATTGTATCCCCGATGGCGTTCCGCGTGTCCTCGCGGCGGCTGCAATGCCGTCAGCAGTGAGGAAAGGAGGAAAAACGATATGAGCTATCTTGAAAGTCTGAAAACCGAGGCGAACTACACCCGCACCCTGAACGGGGCCAAGACCCACGGCAGCACCGGCGACGCCTGCCTGGACTTCTTCGCCGTGGCGGGCGGCATGCGCTACCGCCGGAAGAACGACCAGATCACCCTGTTCGACCGGGCGTACATCGAAACCCCGGAGCTGGCTGCGAAGCTGCTGTTCCATCTCCGCGACATCCGCGGCGGCATG
>CADBCX010000107.1 GCA_902793245.1 uncultured Eubacteriales bacterium
TCAAACTTTTCGTAACCCCAGCGCGGCAGGCGGAGCTTGTATGCTTATTCCAACGATGTTCATTCGCCAGTTGCGGGTCCAGGGTCCTCAGGACCCTGGTTGGGGTCTGGGGCGAATAGCCCCAGCGTTTCCCTTAGTGAATTAAAGTACCCTTAAATATCCAAACCTAAAAACAACAACCTGCGAAAGCATACAGAAAGGAACTCCTATGTCAGAAAATAAAAACTTCCATTCCGGCTTTGCCACCATCGTGGGGCGGCCCAACGTGGGCAAATCCACCCTGCTGAACACCCTGGTGGGGGAGAAGGTCGCCATCGTGTCCAGCCGTCCCCAGACCACCCGCAACCGGGTGATGGGCGTGATGGGCGGGGACAACTGCCAGATCGTGTTCGTGGACACGCCGGGCATCCACCGCCCCCGCACGAAGCTGGGCGAGTTCATGGTGCAGTCCATCGAGGAAGCCATGGAGGGCATCGACGCCCTGCTGGTGCTGGTGGACGTGACCGCCATCGGCCCCCATGACCGCAGCATCGTGGAGGAAATGAGCCACAAAAAGGTGTACAAGCTGCTGGTGCTGAACAAGATCGACCTGGTGGAGCCTAAGAACCTGCTGGCCATCATCGACTCCTTCAAGGACGCGAAGTATGACGGCATCCTGCCCATCAGCGCCAAGTCCGGCGACGGCGTGGACGCCCTGAAAGCCGACCTGGCCGCCCACCTGCCCGTGGGCCCCAAGTACTTCCCCGACGATATGCTCACCGACCAGCCCGAGCGCGACATCTGCGCCGAGCTGATCCGGGAAAAGGCCCTGCGCAATCTGCGGGACGAGGTGCCCCACGGCATCGGCGTGGAGATGATGGCCATGAAGAAAATGAACGACCACTTCATGGAAATCGACGCCACCATCTACTGCGAGCGCGACTCCCACAAGGGCATCATCATCGGCAAAAAAGGCGCCATGCTGCAAAAAATCGGCGCCGAAGCCCGCGCCGACATCGAAGCCCTGCTGGATATGCACGTCAATTTGCAGCTATGGGTCAAGGTCCGCCCCGGCTGGCGCGATTCCGCGGAGGACTTAAAAACACTGGGCTATATCCAGAACCGCTGACGCTTGCGCATAATTGACATATAATGGAAATTTCGATACAGGAACGAAAACTTTTTCTTGACATAAGTTTCATCTTATGCTAATATAGCCATGCTCGTTTGTTCGAGCATGCAGCCAAGGAGAAGTCGCCTAGCTTGGTCGAGGGCGCACGACTGGAAATCGTGTAACGGGTAAAACCGTTCGAGAGTTCGAATCTCTCCTTCTCCGCTCCTGAAACCCTTGTAAATCAAGGGTTTCTTTCTTTTTATGCCACCAGAATGCCACCACACATTATAACGACTGGATGAACTTCTCCATTTTTTCAGCGCTATCCCTTTGCATAGTATTCGTAACATGAGCGTATTTATCCATTGTAAATGCTACAGTAGAATGTCCAAGGTTACTTGAAACAGTCTTGATATCTACGCCGTTCTGTAAAGAAAGTGTACAACAGTATAGAAGATCGTCCCTTGTATATCTCTCAAATTTAATCTTGGGTATTATTGCAAAACATATGATTAGGAAACAGATTTGCGATGAGATTTTCGGCAGTAATTGTTTCGTTTCCAATATATCATGGCAGCGTACTTATTCTACGAGAAACGATTCAAAAGGCATTGTGAATGAAGTGGAACATGTGCTCTGTTACAGCAAGCAGCCGAATTGGAATCCGAAAAAACTGCCTCGTACAGCTGAAATGGATTCTCTTTATAAGAATCCTGACAATGATATTATGCCATGGGCAAGTGATAACCCTTTCGCTCCTGGGGCTGCAACACATCAGGGAATGGTTTATGCGATCCAGCATCCATTCACCGGAAAAATGATTTATCCAAGTAGCGGAGCGTGCTGGCGTTATCAACAAGATACGATGTTGAACATAATGCAAGGTTGGACAGATTATGAATTAAGGGATATTGATGATTGGCGGTCAAATCAATGGAGAAAGAATTGGGATTCAGCTTCCATCCATACATAGTGCGTTCCTCGCCGTATTTTTTCAATACGCCGTCAGACACGTTGGCATCCATGCGGTATCCGTCATAATGATCGGCAATGGCTTCTTCAATGGCGTGCCTGCAATCCCGGTTGCAGGCATAGGATTCCCAATAGGGGCCGGTTTCCTGGTTGTCCACCGCGTATTGATAGGATTCATGATACACCGGCGTTTCCAGCGTGGTCAGCGCTTCAATGGCTTCCCTTGCCTGACCGGCAAAATCATTCAGCAGAACAGAATGAGATTCTATTTCCCAGCCGATTCTTTTTTCCTCGGGAATGATTCCTTCCGCGCCTGCCAGCGCCATCTGCGCCCAGGCCCGTGTGTCCCGGCTGAACCGGGTGTCATACGCCCGAAGCTGCACGGTATTTGCTAGCACAAAGGCCAAGCGTTCCGGGCCGAAAGCGTCCATAACCTGCTGGGCACAGCCTTCTTTCAGGCTGCTGCCCGTCCAGTTTTCTTTAATCGCTTCTTTGATTGCTTTGGCGCAGGCGGTATTGGCGGCACTGGACGCCCGGTATGCGTCCAGTTCATTCTTCTCCCGCGCCGCAGCCGGGGAATCTTTGTAGACCGGAACCGTTTTCCAGTCCGTATTTTTGTTTTCGTCCATTTATATAGCTTCCTCTCTGTTATTTTCTTTTCTCATCGGTTGGCTGATGTGCGCCGCGGAGTTGGGCTTGCTAAGCCTTTCCAGGATGGAAGGCGGCTCACGACGGTTTTCTCCTGCATCCGCAACGGGTTCTTCCTGCTGCTGATCCGGCTGACGCCGCCCGTCCATATTCAGCGCGGCGTTCAGTTCTGCCAGCCGCGCGCTTTTCGTTTGCAGCTCTTCTTCCTGGGGAAAGGGCCGCTGAACTTCCTCCTGAGCCGCTTTCAACTGGCTTTCGTAGTTTTCCAGGCTGGCTTTCACGCCGTTCATGCGTTCCGTGATGCCTTCCAGGGCATGATCAATGCGTTGGATATTGCCAAACAAGTCGCTGCCCAATACAGTGCGATGGGACATTTCGCCCTGCAGGGTGAGTTCAAATTGCTTGTTGAAAGCATCGTATTGCAGGGTCATGGAAAAGCCGCGGTATTCGCCCATTTCCACACGGTCCATGGTATAATGCTTTTTGCAGAACTCCAGGATCGCAGCGCCTGCGTCCTTCTTTTCGGCATAATGCTTTCCATCCACCGTCATGCCGACAAAATCTTTTTCCGGCAAGGGATGGGCCGCCAGCTGCTCCAGGTCGTGCTGAAAGCCTGTAATGGAATGCTCGCACTGACTGATCCGCTCCGGAAAGTGTTTTCTGATCTGGTCTTCCAGGCTGTATCGTTTGCTGTCGTGGTCGGCTTTCATCAGGCGCAGCCGGGCCACATCGATATCCAAATCCATTTTCTCCTTGATGCGTTCGTCTCCAGCGCAGAGGGCTTTGATTTCCGCATAAGACAGGGCGGTTTCATCCACATCCTCGCAGGAACGGACAGGGGATTTTGAAGTCATGATCTGAGAAATAAACTTCTGTTTATTTTCCAATGTTTGCCAGAGGTAGGCGTCGAAGGATTTCTCTGTCACATAGCGATAGATATAAACTTCCTTGTTTTTATTGCCTTGGCGAACAATTCTGCCTGCTCGCTGCTCCAAATCGCCGGGACGCCAGGGAGCGTCCAAATCATGCAAAGCGATGAGCCTGTCCTGCACATTCATGCCTGCGCCCATTTTTGCCATGCTGCCCATGAGGATGCGCACCTGGCCGGAGCGTACCTTGGCGAACAGTTCCTTTTTCCTGACTTCCGTGTTAGCGTCATGGATAAAGGCAATTTCGTCGGCGGGGATTCCTCTTTCTATCAGCTTGGAACGAATATCGTCGTATACACTGAATTGATCGAGGTTCTGGACGGCGGGAACATCTGGGGCATCTGAATCCTCTGTTTTTTCAGGCTGCTGCGCAGGAAGAACACGGGAAGAAGCACTGCTTTTCGGGGTGGACAGATCGCAGAAAACAAGCTGTGTTTTTTTATCGGCCTGTCCTTCCTGCCAGATGCGGAAGATGTTGTCCACGCAGGCGTTGACCTTGCTCCCCGGATAGTCGGGCATCATGGGATCAATGAGCCGCTGATCCAAGCCCAGCTTTCGGCCATCCGAGGTGATTTTCAGCATATTATCGGTGGAAGGATCGACCATGTGCCCGTGTACGGCGGCAGCGCGCTCAGACAGCGCCTGCACCATATCCTGCTGGATTTCAGAGGGTTTGACCGCAATATTCTCATAGTGCGCTTCGGGTCGGGGAAGGTCCAGCTGATCCGCGGTTTTGATGTCCGCCACTTCCTTGAACATATTCATGAGTTCAGGAAGATTGAAGAACTTTGCAAACCGCGTTCTGGCCCGGTATCCCGTCCCTTCCGGGGCCAGCTCCAGGGCGGTGACGGTTTCGCCAAAAGTGGAAGCCCAGCAGTCAAAGTGCGTCATGCCCTTTTGTTTCAGGGTGTCGTATTGCAGATACCGCTGCATGGTATATAATTCTACCATGGAATTGCTGACCGGCGTGCCGGTGGCGAACACGATGCCCCGGTTGCCGGTCAGTTCGTCAATGTACCGGCACTTCATGAACATGTCGCTGGATTTCTGGGCTTCCGCTGTGGAAAGGCCCGCCACATTGGACATTTTCGTGAATGTGAACAGATTTTTGAACGCGTGTGCCTCGTCTACATAGAGTCTGTCTACCCCCAATTCTTCAAAGGTGACCACGTCGTCTTTCTTGTGTTCCGCCCGGAGCTTTTCCAGCCGGGCTTCCAATTGCTTACGGGAACGTTCCATCTGCTTGATGGTGAACCGCTCTCCATTGTTGGCTTTCGCTTCGGAAATCCCGTCAATGATTTCATCAATCTGATCCTGAAGCAATTTCTCCTGCCGGGCAAAGGAAATGGGAATCTTCTCAAACTGGCTGTGGCCAATGATCACAGCGTCATAATCGCCGGTAGCGATCCTGGCACAGAACTTCTTCCGGTTTTTCTTTTCAAAGTCTTTCTTGGTGGTCACCAGCAGTTTGGCGGAAGGATACAGCCGAAGAAATTCGCTGGCCCACTGCTCCGTTAAGTGATTGGGTACGACGAACATACTTTTGCTGCACAAACCCAGCCTTTTGCTTTCCATGGCTGCCGCCGCCATCTCGAACGTCTTCCCTGCGCCTACTTCGTGGGCAAGGAGAGTATTTCCACCATAGAGGATATGAGCGATGGCGTTTCGCTGATGGGGCCGCAGGTTGATTTCCGGGTTCATGCCTGCGAAGGAAATATGGGAGCCGTCATACTCCCGGGGCCGGGTGCTGTTAAAGCGCTCGTTGTATTCCCGCACCAAATCTTCCCGGCGTTCCGGGTCTTTCCAAATCCATTCCCGGAAAGCGTCCTTGATGGCCTGCTGCTTCTGCTGAGCCAGAGTGGTTTCCTTCTGGTTCAGGGTGCGGATTTCTTTACCGTCCGCGTCGTAGCTTTTATCGTAGATGCGCACGTCGCGGAGATTCAGGGTGGCTTCCAGAATATCGTAAGCGCTGGCCCGTTCCGTGCCGTAGGTTCTGTACGCCGCCACGTCGATGTCTGGGATGCTTCTTTTGTTGGTGATATTCCATTCCGCTGTGAGCGCGGAAAAGTTCACTGCCACAGCGGACCGATTACTGGCATAGATATAATCGCTCCATCGGTTGCGCCGGGGCGTGTTGAAGGTTTCATACATGAACTGCTGAATGTATTTCTTGTCAATCCAGGTAGCGCCAAGGCGAACGTCGATTTCAGCCGCGCTCAAGTCCTGGGGCTGCACGTCCTCCAGGGCTTTAACGTTGATCTGAAAAGTCTGATCTGATTCCGCCCATGCCCGCGCCTGCCGCAGCTTTTGCCGCACGTTGCCGCTGAGATACTCGTCGGCGGTCACATACCGGGAACGGCCATCCGTTCCTGCCGGTTCCGGCAGCCGGAAGATCACGCCCTGGAGATCGGAAATAATTTCTTCTTCTGATTGATCGGTGAGATGCGCCATATAGGGCAAATCCACCTTGGCCCGTTCCGCTATGGACAGAGCCAGCGCTTCCACGGCCGTGTCCACATGCTCGACCACCTGCTGCTGGCGGATGGTCCGTTTTGTAAACATATCCGCTTTCCGCTCCAGATTACCGTCCTCGTCCAGTACCTCCAGGGAACAGAGCAGATAGTAGGAAGAATCATCGGCAAAGGCCATGGCATTGGCACGGGAATTGATCAGCCCATACTTGGCGGTATAGGCGTCATACAGGCTATTCAGCCTGTCCTGAAGAGCGCGAATGGCTTCGTCGCTGTAATTGTCCATCTGTGCGTCCATGAGCTGCCGCACACAGTTCCGCAGCTCCACCATGCCCGCTGTGCGCTCCTGGGCGGTCTGGTTCAGCTTGGGCCGCACCATCAGGGAATCTTCCCGGTAGTATACCTTTCCTTCGACTACGGTGTAGGAGAAGTTGGGCACATTGGGATCGGCGGGAATGGCGTCCTCGATTTCTTCCCCTTCGGCCAGGTCGGGAAGCTCCGCCGCCTGGTAGCTGCCCTGAATATGTGTGATAGCTTCGGATAACTGCTGGCCCAGATCGGCACCCGGGAGAGGTTCACAGACAGTTTCCTTTTCATAGCCATACATCTTGTCATCGAAAACCATGGTGCCCAGCACCATTTCAGGATGCTCCACATAATAGCTGTTGACAGGAACACCGTCCGCTGTTTCGCCCAGATGAACCCAGTCCGGTTCTATGTTAATGGGCCGGTCACGCTTTTGCAGGAAAATGATGTCGGTCGTGACCTCTGTACCGGCATTGGCGGTGAAAGCGTTGCTGGGCAGGCGGATGGCCCCCAGCAGTTCCGCACGCTGGGCCAGGTATTTGCGCACTTCCGGGGATTTGGCGTCCATGGTGTACTTGGAGGTGACAAAGGCCACAATGCCGCCTGGCCGTACCTGATCCAGCGCTTTTGCGAAGAAATAGTTGTGAATATTAAAACCGAGCTTGTTGTAAGCCCGGTCATTGACTTTGTAATTGCCGAAGGGCACGTTGCCCACAGCGAGGTCAAAGAAGTTTCGTCGGTCGGTGGTTTCAAACCCGGCCACGGTAATATCCGCCTGGGGGTACAGCTTTTGGGCGATCCTGCCGGTGATGCTGTCCAGCTCCACGCCGTACAGCCTGCTGCCCCGCATAGAATCCGGGAGCATCCCGAAGAAATTGCCCACGCCCATGGCGGGCTCCAGGATATTGCCCGTTTGAAAGCCCATATTTCCAAGGGCTTCATAGATACCGCGAATCACCGTGGGCGAGGTATAGTGCGCGTTCAGGGTGGAAGCGCGGGCGGCGGTGTATTCCTCCGGTGTCAGGGCCGCTTCCAGTTCTTTGTATTCGCTGCTCCAATCCGTCTTGCTTGGGTCGAAGGCATTAACCAGACCGCCCCAGCCCACATATTGGGACAGCGCCTGCTGTTCTTCCGGGGTGGCGGAGCGGTTCTCCGTTTCCAGCAGTTTCAGAACATAAATGGCGGTCATGTTATTGCGGAACTTGGTTTTCGCGCCGCCTTCGCCCAGGTGATCGTCCGTGATGCGGAAATTCTCTGGCGGAGGTTGGGCAGGAACACTGATAGGCTCAGGCGTGTCCTGCTCATGTTCATATATCTGGCTGCTTCCAGTCAGGTCAATGACAAGTTCCCGCATGGCGGGGATGCCGTCATGCTCCGGGATGAGGCGTTCGCTGTAACGGATTGGATCCGGTCTTTTTTGCTCCTGCGCTGGCTGGCTCTGTGTGGATTTTTCCTGCTGTTCCGGGACGCTGGTTTCCACAGGCTCCTGCTCAGGCACCGGTGTGGTTTCATCACCAATGGACAGCGGAAAATCCGGTTCTTCTTCCAGATAGGAGCGCACGGCATCCAAGGGCATTTGCCGAAACAAAGGATAATTGGATTCCCGCAGCATGGTCATGTCCTGAAGGCTGGCGGTGCGGAACTGGAAATTCACGCTGTCCACCCGAAACTCTCTGCCGTCGATATGCAGCGTAGCGTTCAGGGAAACGTAATCTTCTCCGAGAAGGTATTTTGTTTCCTCATGGGTGCCATCCGCTTTTTCCCCGGCCAGATATACGTCGCTGCCTGTCTGCCAGAGCTTTCGGAAATTGGACTGCCAGCGGTCAGCCGGAAAGGCAGTCACCTGAACCTGTCCTCCCGGGATTTCTTTGGCAAGCGTTTTCGTGTTCAGAATTTCAGCAGCGCGCGCCGCGTCGTCGCCGTAGAACTCATAATACCCATGCTGCTCAAAGCCGACCAGCGCGTCAGGATGCTGGGCTTTCAGGTCATTGTATTCCGCTGCCGCTTCCGCAGATAGCGGCAATGCGACGGTTTCTTCTGCTGTGATCGGTGTAAAGCTCTGGTCTTCAGTTACTGGAGAAGATTCTTGCGCAGTTTCCTGTATCTGATCCTGCTCATGAAGAACAGGAGCAAACCGTCCGTTATCAATCTGCGCCTCAAAACCTGTCCGATCCAGGCGGTTCGGTTCCGTGGCATTGTCCTCCAAAAAAGTACACCAGACGTTTTCATCGTCCACCCGCTCCACACGCAGATGAATATGCAGATCACCGTCAACATCCCAGTCCAGTTCATCTCCTATATGGTAAGCATTACCGCTTGGCGTGATATATTCAGCTTCTGCTGTGTGGGCAGGAGAATCCGTCGTTTTTTCTTCTGCTTCCTGTGCATTTCCTTCCGTTTCAGAAACGGGCTGGGAGGCAATCCGCGCTTTTTCTTCCTCGAGAGCATCGTCAATGTCCGCTTGGGCAATCGCCCTTTGGGGTAAAACACTTTCTTCGATGGGTTCATTGTCAAACTCATCAGCAGGCGCTTCCTGTTCAGATGGCAAAGCATCCTCTGGTTGTTTGTTTGCGGGCTGTGCCTCAGTCATGACAGGCTCCCGCTTTTCACCGAAGAGCGAGAAAGTGCCTTGTTGGTAGGCTTTCACCGTATCCAGCGCCTGAGTGCGGATGGTAAAATGCCGGTCATCCGGCAGCGTCATTTCGGAAAGCGTTTGGAGTGAATCAAGGATAGACTGCACCCGTTCCGGGTCTGTCAATTGTGCCTGTACCTGCTGAATGCTTTCCTGATAATCTGAAAAGCTGTCTCCTGTAAAGGGCCTGGGGATATAGGCCGGGGCGTTCCCCAGGGCGCTGACGATCTGCCGGGCCACCTGTTCTCTTTCGTAATTCGGCATGACGGCGCG
>CADBCX010000108.1 GCA_902793245.1 uncultured Eubacteriales bacterium
TGGCATAGCGGATGGCCTTGCGCACCTCCACGTTGTCCAGCGGGAAAGCGTTGGCGCTGTCATTGAGCAGCAGGGTTTCCAGCTGGCGGGTGCGGTAAGCAATGTTCAGGTTGGTCAGGCCTGTCTGGTACTGGCCGGCGGATGCGCTGCGGGTAATGGCGGCGTCCACGCGGTTGTATTCATAGTCCAGAATCAGTTCTCGGTTGGTGGCCTTGAATTCCACGTTGATGCCCTTCACTTGGGGCTCGCCCTTCCAGTATCTTTCATTGGAGGAAAGGTGCAGCAGGTTCGCCGGGATGAATTGATCCACTTTGAAAGGCCCGGTGCCCGCGGGCTGGGCGGCCTGCACCTGATCCCGGGGCAGCACGGGGAAGGTGAGGGCGAAACGAACGGCGTAGTAGGGGCGGCTCACGGTGATTTGCAGGGATTCCGCGCTGTTCACCGAAACCTTGCTGATGATGTACCGCAGCTGGCTGTATTGCCCCAATCCGGTTTCCGCCAGCCGCAGGATCTCGTTGATCGTGGCTTCCACGTCGTAGGCGGTGCACTGCTGGCCGTCGTGGAAGTACACGTCGGGCCGGATGCGCACCGTCCAATGCTTGCCGTCGGTGGTGGAATCGCAGGAGGCCGCCAGGCAAAGCTGGGGCATATAATTGTCATCCAGGGAAAAGAGCCCCTCATAAATCAGCGCGGTCAGGGATTGGAATTCCCGTTCCTCCGCCTGCAAGGGGTTCAGGTACTGGGTTTTGACCGAGATCATCCCCAGGGACAGGATATCGTCCATGGTGGTGGCGAGAGCCGGGCAGGCGAACGACACAGCAAGCACAAGCGCTATGAGCAGAGTCAGCGGCCGGGCAAGCGATGAGAGTGCAGAGTACAGAGTACAGAGTACAGTTTTTCTTGTTTGCTTGCTCAGAGAATTGGAATTTGTTTGGCTATATGACTCTGAACTCTGTACTCTGAACTCTGTACTCTCTAAACGCCTCTCAGTAGTAGTGCTGTAAATAGATCGCATAGCTGTTCACCACCCTTCCCGCGTAGGTCTGCGTATCGGATTTGGGGATCTCGGAGATTCTCAGGGTTTGGCCGTTGGAGGAATAATTCCGTATCCACGTGGGCACGGTGCCCCAGCCCGCGTGGTAGCCGCAGGCCACCAGGATCGGATCGTCGCTGCCAATTGCATTGATGATGTACCGCAGCAGGTAACAGCCCATGTTGATGGCGTTTTCCGGCTTGTATACCGCGTCGGTGTCCGTTTTGCTGATGCCGCATCTGGGAGCCACCCAATCAAAGGTGTCCGGCATGAACTGCATCAGGCCCATGGCCCCCTTGCTGCTCACCGCCCGCGGGTCGTAGTTGCTTTCCTGCTTGATGATGGCCGACACGTAGGCGGGGTTCAAATCATATTCCGCGGCGTAGCGCTCGATCAGGTCGCGGTATTTCGGCTGGTGCGCCTGCACAGTCCTTTCGTAACGCTCTTGTTCCTCCTGCCGCGCCTGGTACAGGGCGTTCAATTGTACGTTGGCCCGGTTCAGCTCCGCCGCCTGGTACACGATCACGCCGACCAGCGCGATCAAAACAAATGCCTGCCACCAGGTGATCAGGCTGGGCTGTTTCGCTTTCGCGTGGCGGCCCTGCACGCGGCCCGAACGCCGGTTGCGCTGCACGGGCGGCGGGGCCGACGGGGCGGGAGAAGTTGGGTAATCGTTCATCATGAAACTCCTGTTGGTTGAGAGTACAGAGTGCAGAGTACAGAGTTCAGATTTATATACTCTGTCAATATACGGAGCGAAAGTCATTTCACTATTTTATCTGTACTCTGAACTCTGTACTCTCTCTTTATTTGCTTCCAGTCTGTCCAGAACGTCCTGCCACAGCCCCAGCGCGATGGCGGCGCTTTCCGCCTTGAAGCCTTCCGTGCGGATGACATGGTCGGCGCGCTTGCGCTTTTCCATCACCGGCATTTGGGAATGGATGCGGCGCAGGGCTTCCTTCCAGGTGATGGCTCCCCGCTTGCGCACCCGGCGCACCTGCTCCTTCTGCGGCACGTAGGCGCACCAAATCTCCTGGCACCAGGAATCCATGCCGACTTCGTACAGCAGCGGCACGTCCATCACCGCCGGGCCGTGGGTTTCGTCCAGTTGGCGGCGGATTTCGGACAGCACCATGGGATGCAGGATGGCGTTCAGGGCGTCCCGCGCCGCGGGGTCGCTGAACACAATATCGGACAGGGCGCGGCGGTTGAGCTCGTCCCCGTCGAACACCCGATCCCCGAACCGTTCCCGGATCAAAGGCAGCGCCGCGCCGCCCCTGGCGGTCAGGGCGCGGGAAATCTCGTCCGCGTCCACCACCGGCACGCCGTGCTCCTTCAAGGCTTTGGATAAATTGCTCTTCCCGCAGGCAATGCCCCCGGTCAGGCCGATCACGTAGTTGCTCATGTTTTCTCACCTATTAAATGTATCAGGAACGTATCCAAAAGCCTTCCCCTTGAGGGAAAGGCGTCAGGCGCGGAAGCAATTTGGCTCAATGTGCCGGAGCAAATTCGCGCCTGACGGATGAGGTGTTCCCCCGAAGCGGCAGGGACAAAGCCACCTCATCCGAGCCGCGCGAATTGTCTTGGTCACTCTCTCATACTTCGCTCCGCGCGGCCCACCTTCCCCTCCAGGGGAAGGCTTTTGGGGGTGTCGTTATTTTGTCTCAAACCAGCTTTGCCCCGTCTTGACCTCCGCCACCAGCGGGACGGACAGGGTATACACCTGCTCCATGCACTGTTGCAAAATGCGGCAGACGGTTTCTTCCTCTTCCTTGGGCGCTTCGATCAGCAGTTCGTCGTGGACCTGCAAGATCAGCCGGGCCTGCAAGCCCTCCTGCTTCAGCGCGTCGTGCACCCGCACCATGGCCAGCTTGATGATGTCCGCCGCGGTGCCCTGCACCGGGGTATTCATGGCGGCGCGCTCGCCGAAGTTCCGGGTGTTGGCGTTGGAGGCTTTGAGCTCCGGCAGCTGCCGCCGACGGCCCATCATGGTGACGGCGTAGCCCTTGTCGTAGCCCGCCTTCACCGCCTCGTCCATGAAGCGCTTCACCCCGGGATAGCGGTCAAAATACCGGGCGATGAACTCCCCGGCCCGCTTGCGGCTGACGCCGATGTTCCGGGCCAGGCCAAATTCGCTGATGCCGTACACCAGGCCGAAGTTCACCGCCTTGGCGCTGGAGCGCATCTCCTTCGTCACCTGCTCCATGGGCACGCCGTAGACCTCCGCCGCCGTGCGGGTGTGCACGTCCTGGCCCTTCCGGAAGGCGTCCACCATGGCGGGGTCGCCGGAGAAGTGGGCCATCACCCGCAGCTCGATCTGGCTGTAGTCCGCGTCGGCCAGCACGCAGCCGGGCTTCGTCACGAACGCTTTGCGGATCTCCCGGCCCATTTCCGTGCGGACGGGGATGTTCTGCAAATTGGGTTCGCTGGAGGAAATGCGGCCCGTGGCGGTACCGGTCTGGTCGAAGGAGGTGTGCACCCGGCCCGTCGCGTCCATCTTGCGCAGCAGCGCGTCGATGTAGGTGCTGTTCAGCTTCACCACCTGGCGGTACTTGAGGATGGCGGGGATGCAGGGGTGCAGGTCGCTGAGCTTCTCCAGGGTTTCCGCGTCGGTGGAATAGCCCCGGGTGGTCTTTTTTCCGTGGGGAAGATTGAGGGTTTCAAACAGCACCTTGCCCAATTGCTGGGTGCTGTTCAGGTTGAAGCCGGTCACGCCGGTGAGTTTGTAGACTTCTTCTTTCAGTTCCTCCGCCTGCTGGGTGAATTCTTTCCCCAGTTCCCGCAGCACGTCCCCGTCCACCTGGAAGCCCGCTTGCTCCATATCGAACAGCACGTACAGCAGCGGCATTTCAATGTCCCGCATCAGCGCGGTCATGCCCTCCGCTTCCAATTGCTTCTGCTGCTTTTCCGCCAGGGTCAGCACCCCGGCGGCGTCCTCCCGGGCGAACTGGGAAAGGGCGTAAGATTTTTCCTGCGGGTTGTGCAGGTACGCCCCCAGCATGGTGTCCCAGGCAAATTGCGGCAAGGGCAGGCCCCGATCCGCCAGTGTATGCAGCAGGGCTTTGCCGTCGTGGACGTACAGCTTTTCAGCAAGCAGCGGCGCCAGCGCGTTCCAGGCTTCATCGGGCAGAAGTCCTTCCGACAGCATGTCCTGCTGCAATTGGATCTCTCCCAGCCGCCCCGGCCCGGCGACGGTCATGCGGGTGGGCGTCACGTGGAGCGCCGCTTTCTGCCCCTGAATGGAACGCAGGAAGGCGGCGATTTCATCCGCCGTGCGCAGGGGCTCCAAGGCAAATTCCTGGGTTTCTTCTGCTTCCTCGATAACGGGTTCCGCGCCGCCGAGGGCCGTTTTGCCCAAGCGCTCCGCAATGCCGTTCAGCTTGTACTTCCGCAGGGTCGGCAGACCGTCGGCCATGTGGGACACGTCGAAAGCACGAAGATCAAAATCAATCGGCGCGGTGGGGCGAATGGTGGCCAAATCCTTGGAAAACCGCGCCTGTTCTGCGTTGTCCCGCACCTTTTCGCCTAACTTGCCCTTGATTTCCGCGCCGTGGGCCAGCACGTTTTCCAGGGTGCCGTATTCGTTCAGCAGCTTCACCGCGGTCTTTTCGCCCACGCCGGGGATGCCGGGGATGTTGTCGCTGGCGTCGCCCATGAGGCCCTTCCAGTCCGTCACCTGCTCGGGAGTGACGCCGAAGTATTCCTTCACCCCGGCGGAATCGAACAGGGTGCTTTCCGTAATGCCCTTGCGGGTGAACAGCACTTTCGTCCCGCCGCCGATCAATTGCAGCGCGTCCCGGTCGCCGGTCAGCAGCACGCAGTCCAGGCCGCTTTCCCGGCACTTGACGGACAGGGTGCCCAAAATATCGTCGGCCTCATAGCCCTCGGAGGTCAACACGCCCAGCTTCATATCGGAAAGAATTTCCTTAATCAACGGGAACTGGGGGCGCAGCTCCTCCGGCATGGCCCGGCGGCCCGCCTTGTAATCCGCGTAAGCGGTGTGGCGGAAGGTGGGGGAGGGCAGGTCAAAGGCCACGGCGATATAGCGCGGCGACACCTCCTGCACGGCTTTCAGCAGCATGGATAAAAAACCGTGCACCGCGTTGGTGTACATCCCGTCCACATCCAGCAGCGGCAGGGCGTGGAACGCCCGGTGCATCAAGCTGTTTCCGTCCACGGCCAGCAGGGTTTCCCGCATACAATCACCTCGTCAGCCGGACCGACCGGCAGAAATATTTAATTCAGTATACCACAGTCAAGCCAAAATGAAAAGAAATTGTTGCGCACCCCGCGGGGCTTGCTTTCATACTCCTCCCTCCTCACTCTTCACTCCAAACTTCCTTCCATCTGCGTGCGCAGCATTTTCAGGGCGTGCTTCTCGATGCGGGACACATAGCTTCGGGAAATCCCCAGGGCGGCGGCGGCCTCGTGCTGGGGATGCATCACGCCGTCCAGCAGGCCGTAGCGCATTTCAACGATCATGCGCTCCTTTTTCGGCAGCGTCTTCACTGCTTTCAGCACCCGCTGCATCATCACGCGGCGAACGGCTTCGTCCTCCACAAAGCCCGCGTCGGTGCCCAGAATATCCATAAAGGAAATGTCGTTGCCCTCGCCGTCCGTGCCCACCGGTTCGGACAGGCTCACATCGCCCCGGCGCTTCTTGGAGGCCCTGAGCAGCATGAGGATTTCATTTTCGATGCACCGGGCCGCGTAGGAGGAAAGCTGGGTGCCGGACTCGGGCTTATACGTATCCACAGCCTTGACCAGGCCCAGGGCGCCCACGGAAACCAGGTCTTCCGAGGTGAAGCCGGGAACGGTGTATTTGCGGGCAATATGCGAAACCAGGCGCAGGTTATGCTCGATCAGCTTCTGGCGGGCTTCCGGGTTTCCCGACCGCATGGCAGCGATGGCTTTCTGTTCCTCCTCCCGCGTGAGGGGACGGGGAAAGCTGCTTCGCCCGGTGACAATGCCGAAGAAGAACAGCGCGTCCTTGAGCAGCCAAAACAAAAAAGACAGCATATCTTTTCACCTCCGTGAAGAATCCTGTTACGGATACGATATGCCGGTTTTGATTGATTATGATAATGGGGGCGGCCCCTGCTTTTTTTCGGTATGGCAGGCCAATCCTGCGTTTCCGCGCCTTCTGTTCATAATTTCTTTACATTTTTCTGCTATAATACACTGTCACTCTGTAGGTATACGGAGGAAAGGAGCAGAAACATGCTTGTTTTAAAGGACATTGCCAAGGATTATCAGGCGGGCGATACGAAAGTGGAAGCCCTGCGGGGCATCGATTTGCAGTTCCGGGAAAAAGAATTCGCCGCCATTTTGGGCCCCTCGGGCTGCGGTAAAACCACTTTATTGAACATTATCGGCGGGCTGGATCAGTACAGCCGGGGCGACCTGATCATCAACGGCCGCTCCACCAAGCAATTCAAGGACAGCGATTGGGACACCTACCGCAACCATTCCATCGGCTTCGTGTTCCAGAGCTACAACCTGATTCCCCACCAGACCGTGCTGTCCAACGTGGAACTGGCCCTCACCCTCTCCGGCGTCAGCCGGGAGGAGCGCCGCCGCCGGGCCATCGAAGCGCTGGAAAAGGTGGGGCTCAAGGATCAGCTGAAAAAGAAGCCCAATCAGATGAGCGGCGGCCAGATGCAGCGCGTGGCCATTGCCCGGGCGCTGGTCAACGACCCGGACATTTTATTGGCCGACGAACCCACCGGCGCGCTGGACAGCGAAACCAGCGTGCAGGTGATGGAGATATTAAAGGAAATCTCCAAGGATAAGCTGGTGATCATGGTCACCCACAACCCCGACCTGGCTGACACCTACGCCAGCCGCATCATCCGCCTGCTGGACGGCAAAGTGGTCAGCGATTCCATGCCCTGCGTGGATTCCGAACTGAAAGCGGGGGAGACCGGCAAGCAGAAAAAGCCCTCCATGAGTTTTGCCACCGCCCTGTCCCTGTCGCTCACCAACCTGATGACCAAGAAGGGCCGCACGATTTTGACGGCCTTCGCGGGCTCCATCGGCATCATCGGCATCGCGCTGATTCTGTCCCTGTCCGCGGGCGTGGACATGTTTATCGAGCGCATCGAGCGGGACACCCTGTCCTCTTATCCGCTGGAAATCGACGAGCGTACCATCGATATGACGGACATGATGACCGGTATGATGGACATCTCCTCCGACAACCGGGAACGGGAGGAAGGCAAGGTGTATTCCGGCTCCCGCATGACCAAGCTCATGAGCGGCTGGATGAGCGGCGTGACGGAAAACAACCTGACCAGCTTCAAGCGATATCTGGACAGCCGGGCTGATGAAGTCAACGAGCTGGTCAGCGGCATCCAGTACGAGTACAGCACGCCTCTGACCCTCTACCGCCTCACCGACGACGGCCAGGCCATCCAGGTGAACCCCTCCACCACCCTGGAAGCCACCGGCATGATGAGCATGATGAGCATGATGGGCAACACCGCGGGCATCCAGGAAACCATGATGAACGCCACCATGACCCGCATGAACGCCTTCCAGCCCCTGCTGAACAACGACGAGCTGATCAAGTCCCAGTACAAGGTGCTGGCGGGACGCATGCCGGAAAAGATGGATGAAGTGGTGATCATCGTCAATTCCCGCAACGAGCTGAGCGACTACGCCCTGTATACCCTGGGCCTCAAGGACCAGAGCGAATTGAAGGGAATGTTCGAGGCCCTCATGAACGGCGAGCCCGTCGAGAGCGAGGACATGGAGTTCACTTATGACGAGCTGATGAACCTGCGCTTCCGCCTGCTGCTGAACACGGATTATTACAGCAAGGAAGGCGCCGCCTGGCGCAGCCGCAAGCGGAACGAGGAGTTCATGCGGCAGAAGATCGAAAACGGCATGGAAATCAAGGTGGTGGGCATTTTGAAGCCCGCCGACGGGGCCGTGGCTACCACCGTGACGGTTGGCGTGGGCTATAAGTTCGAGCTGATGGAGTACCTGCTGGATCAGGTGAAGAACAGCCAGATCGTGCAGGAGCAATTGGCAAATCCTGGAATCGACGTGTTCACCGGCCAGCCCTTCGAGACCGACCAGACCGACCTGTTCGCCGCCCTGGACAGCATGACCGTCAGCGAATTCTTTGACAAGTATTCCGGCGTCATGGGCATGAACGCGGAAATTCAGAAGCGCGTGGAGCAGATTCCTTCCTTCGCCCTGAACATGGTCAGCAAGGAGGACATCAAGTCCGTGCTGCGCATGGCGCTGCCGGAGGACATGAACAATACCCTGCAAAAGAACCTGACCACCCTGGGCGTCAGCGACGTGGATTCTCCCAGCGCCATTTTCCTCTATCCCAAAAATTTTGAATCCAAAGCGAAGCTGACCGAAATCATCAACGCCTACAACGCCGCCGCGGAGGAGAAGGACGTAATCCGCTATACGGACTACGTGGGTCTGCTCATGTCCTCCATCACCACCATCATCAACGCCATCAGCTATGTGCTGATCGCCTTTGTCGCCATCTCCCTGGTGGTGTCCTCCATCATGATCGGCATCATCACCTATATCAGCGTGCTGGAACGCACCAAGGAAATCGGCATCCTGCGGGCCATCGGCGCCAGCAAGCGGGATATTTCCCGGGTGTTCAACGCCGAAACCCTCATCATTGGCTTTGTCGCCGGGTTCATCGGCATTGTGGTGACGCTGCTGCTGGTGCTGCTCATCAACCTGATCATTTACCGGCTCACCGATATTCCCAACCTGGCCAACCTGCCGACCGTCGCCGGGTTCATCCTGGTGGGCATTTCCATGGTGCTGACCTTCATCGCCGGCCTCATCCCCTCCCGCATGGCCGCGAAGAAAGACCCCGTCGTGGCGCTCAGGACGGAATGATGCTCTTAAAAGGGCAACGGAGCAGGGGCCTGTGCGGCCCCTGAACCCCGCACCAGGGGACTTCGCCCCCTGGACCCTTTTAGCGGAATCTGCATGTCTAAAGAAATCCAACTTGGTTCCCGCTGTTGCTTGGAAGAATGCGGAAGTCAGGCTTGATGCCGTTGTGCTTCTGGCCCGGCGGCGAAGCCGCCAACCCGGATGCTTCGCATCCGGGGAAAGCCTGGGAATAATCCCCAGGGGAAAGTGAACTTTCCCCTGGGATTTTCCCGGCTTTCTTGGGCCAGAAGCCCTCAAACTTTTCGTAACTCCAGCGCAGTTGGCGGAGGTTGTCGATTGATTCCAACGGCGTATTTTCGCCAG
>CADBCX010000109.1 GCA_902793245.1 uncultured Eubacteriales bacterium
AACCGCCTGTGGCGGTTATCATGTCCGGGCTGAGATCAGCCGAAACGAGCAATCTCGCCATGAAGGCGAGTTGCGACGATTGAGGCTGCGGAAACTCAGCACCCTGGTGGGGCCTGGGGTGAAACCCCAGCGGTTCCCCTTGTTGTATTTTCGTCCTTTACAACATGGCTGTTAAGAAATTAGAAAAGGAAAAGTATGAGATGCACAACGCCGTGCTGTCGGCTGACAGCACGGCGTTTTTGTTACCACAGGCCGTGTTCTATAAGGTATTCCCTGGAACGGATCAGCGCGCCGGATTCCTTCACTTCCGCCACCGCCGAACAGCCGTACCGCGCCGCCATTCTGACGTATCGGATCAGATCCAGTCCGCCCGCGCCAAGGGCAAGATGGTTGGCTTTGGCGCTGCAATCATGGATGTGGAAGTGCCGCAGCTTATCGGCATTGGCAAGCATGAACCGTTCATCCTCCCCTCCGGCTTTGAAGCTGTGGCCGATATCAAAGGTGAGGCCGAAGGAATCGGAGGAAAGCATCAGGCCGATTGCGTCCGTCTGATACGGCTGGAACCCGGATGTGTTTTCAATGCAGAGCAGCGTTTCGCTTCCTTTCAGCAGGTCTTCCGTCAGTTGTATGAACGAACGTACGTACGAAAGATACCGATCCTTGCAGCGCGCATACAGATACGTCTTTTCTCCGTTGATGGTGGAATAGGTGCCGGGCTGCAGATGCATGGTGATTCGCGGCATATTCAGCTCGCGCGCAAGCCGCAAGGCGAAGCAAATGTTTTCCAGGCTCCCTTTCCGCAGCGCGGGCGAGAATTCAAAGGGGTTCACCTGGTCGTGCAGATGAATCGTAAACCCGATGCCGTATTTCTTTTTCAGGGCGCGGATTGCGTCCGCGTCGACGGCGTCCTCCTGGAACCAGGGAAAGGTCATGTTCAATTCCACAAAGCCGAAGCCGTTCTCCGCGCAGAAAGCCGCCAGATCGTTTGGATTGGAAAACTCCATGAGCGTTGGGATGCCGTAATTCATGGCTGACATGCTCCTCAGTTCTCAAATACGACGCGCCCATTGGCGATCAGCAGGCCGGAATCCCGGTCAAACATCAGAATGCCGTTCCCCGCGACGCTGAAACGAATTTTGGCGTCCGTCTCATAGTCGATGGCGCCGAAGACCACGGAGGAGAGGATTTCGTCGGCAATCTTGATTTTCACCGTGGTTTCCATGCCGGCGGGCAAGGTGGAATACGCCTGGCCCTCCAGGTCGCCGCGGTCGGAAATCGGAAGGAATTCCGGTCGGATGCCCAGGGAAATCTTTTCTGATTTCATGTCGAAATCATCGTTTGCCTGGAATACGGCGTGATGCCCGAAAATCTCGATATCCGCCACATTCGGGGATATCTTTTTTGCCTTTGCTTCCACGATGTTCATGGCGGGATTGCCCACAAAGTCCGCCACGAACAGGTTGGCCGGGCGGTTGTAGACTTCCAGCGGCGGCGCGTACTGCTGCAGAACGCCTTCGTTCATCAGGCAGATTTTGGTGGACAGGGTCATGGCTTCCAACTGGTCGTGGGTCACGTAAACGAAGGTGGAGCCCATGTCCTTGTGCAGGCGTTTCAGCTCCGTGCGCATTTCGCCCCGCAGCTTGGCGTCCAGGTTGGAAAGGGGCTCGTCCATGAACAGCACCCGGGGCTTGGGCGCCAGGGTGCGGGCGATGGCCACGCGCTGCTGCTGGCCGCCGGACAGCTCGGCGGGATAGCGCTGGGCGAACTGCTCGATCTTCATGGTTTTCAGCATTTCCGCCACCCGGGCGCTGATGTCGGCCTTCTTCCATTTCAGGGTTTCCAGGCCGAAAGCGATGTTCTGGGTCACGGTCATGTGGGGCCAGAGGGCGTAGTTCTGGAACAGGAAGCCCACTTCACGCTTGGCGGCGGGCACGTTGATATTCTTTTCGCTGCTGAACATGATCTTGTCGTCGAAGCGGATCTCGCCCTTCGTGGGTGTTTCCAGCCCGGCGATCATGCGCAGGGTGGTCGTCTTGCCGCAGCCCGAGGAGCCCAGCAGCGTCACGAACGACTTGTCCTCGATATCCAGGGTCAGGTCGTTCACGCCGATGAATTTTCCCCATTGCTTGGTTACGTTCGTTAATGTGATTCTGGGCATGTCAGTTTCCTCCTACGCCTTTGTCAATGGAAGCGCCGGTCAGCTTGTTGGTGGTGAAATTGACCAGCAGGACGATGATGACGATCAGCAGGTTGATGCCGTTGGACATCTGGGTGACGGCTTTCTCATCAAAGTATGACAGCAGCGTGGTGATCAGCGTGCCGCTGGTGGTGAGAAGCACGAACAGGGACAGCTCCCGCATGCAGGAAACGAAGGGCAGGAGATAACCGCTGATGAAGGATGATTTCTGGATGGGGAACAGGATGCGCAGCATCCGTTTGGGCCAGGACGCGCCGACGATCACGGCGGCTTCCTCGATTTCGCCGGACAGCTGCATCATGGAATTGGTGCCGCTGCGGGAGGCGAAGGGCAGGTATTTGATCGCGCCGACGATGACCAGGAGCAGCAGCGTGCCGCGGAGGAACGTCAGCCGGGTGGAAACCGCCAGGAAGATCGCGCCAAAGGCCATGGACGGAACCAGGTACGGGAAGAAGGCCAGGCCGGATACCAGCCCCGCCAGTTTGGTGCCGCGCTTCCGGGCCACCGCGTAGCCGATCAGAATGCCGCAGGTGCCGACGATGAGCGATACGATCAGCGACAGCTTGATGCTGCCCCACAGGGCGGACCAGATCATGTCGTTGAACAGGATGCCGTTGCCCGCGTTGACGGCGAACCCGCCGATGCTTTCCCGGCTCAGCCAGTATTTGAGCGTCAGGGTGGAATAATCGCCCTGCACGTCGCACATGGATTCCAGCGCGAAAGAGATGATGGGGAAAATGGCGATCAGGAATAGGAAAACCACCAGCACCGCGGTGATCACCTTATTGGCCTTGCCCAGCTTGATATAGGATACCTGGCCGGACTTGCCGGTGACGGTGGTAAAGGATTTCCGCTTGCCCGTGAACCACAGGTTGATGCCCAGCAGCATGATGCCAAACAGGATCAGCACGATGGTCATCACGAAGGCCTGGCCCTTGGTGGCCATGGTTTTGTACAGCGAGGAAAGCTGCGTGGAAAGGACGAAGAAGTTTCCGGGCGAGCCGACGAACACCGGCACGGCGTAGGAAGCCATGGTGCTGGAAAACACCAGCAGGACGGTGGAAAACAGCGCGGGCATCACGATGGGAATGGTGATCTTGCGCAGGATGCGCCCGCGGCTTGCCTGCAAAATGGTGGCGGCTTCTTCCAGGTTGGCGTCCATGTTCCGCAGGGTGCCGCCGATGAGGATATAGGCGAACGGCGCGTAGTGGATGCCCATGACCAGCGAGCACGGGAAAATGCCGTACACCACCCAGTTCGGCACGCATAGCCCTGTCAGGCTTTCCAGCATTCCCACCACACCCGTGCCCACGCCGGAGTTGGCAAACACGTTCTTCCACACCAGCGCCAGCGTCCAGGAGGGCATGATATAAGGGAAGATGAATACGGAGGAAAAGAATTTTTTGCAGTGGATATCCGTGCGCGTGATCAGGAAAGCCACCGTTCCGCCCAGCAGAATGGCGATCAGGGAGGCGTAGGCCGACATGCGCAGGCTGTTCCACAGCGGCTTCCAGAAGGTGAATTCATTGCTCAGCAGCGCCTGGAAATTCAGCAGCGTGATATCGCCCTCGTGCAGATTCGTGTGCATGACGGTGTTATACCGCATGGCTTCCATTTTCCCGACCGTAACGGCGGATCGGACGACCGAATACATCGGATACACCGTCAGCACGGCCAGAAGCACCGCGAACAGAACGATCAGCACGTTGGCCTGTACGGAGAAATAGCTTTTGACCGCGTAAAGCAGACTGCCGACGCGTTTTTTCTTCTTTGCTTCACTCTTGTTCATTGTCTGCACCATCCAATTTCCGACGGTCCGAAAGAAACGCGGAGGGAGCGCCCTTCCGCGCCCGCCCCGGCAGGGCGGCGCGGAATAAGGCGGATGTCCCTCCGCATGGCTTTCAAGGGATTACTTGCTGGCGCACCACTGGGAAATCTGGTCGAAGGCTTCAAAGTACACGTTCTGCACGTGCTCCGCGTCCTCGATCACCAGGCAGTCCTGCCAGAAGGCCAGGGGCTCGTCGCCGTATTCCCTGGCGTTGTCGCTGATGCCGTTGGCGTTGTTGACGGAATAGGTGCCCATCTGCTTGCCGAACAGGTTGCCATACCCTTCGGCGGACAGGAGGTAGTTGATGTACAGGCAGGCGCTGTAAGGATACTGGGCGTTGGCCGCTACCATGCTGTAGATCGGGTACAGCAGGCCGCCGAAGCCTTCAATGCCGTCCTTGGCGCAGATGGAGATGTTGCTGGCGTCCACGGAACGCAGCTTGGAGAACACGAACAGGCCGGAGGAGCCGGCGGCGCCGCTGGCGATGTCGCCCGCGATGGTGCTGTCCTTGGACACGAAGGTGCAGTTCATCAGGAATTTGTAGATCCATTCATAGGAAATGTTCTGGAAGGTGCCGTCGCTGACCCAGTCCTTGCCGTAGTAGCTCTTGTAGGCTTCGGCCATCCGGGCCTGCCACTTTTCGCTGGTCAGGCTGATGAGGAAGTTCATGCTGGATTTTTCGTCCATGGGATTCTTGAACTCGGTGCCCTTGAATTCCGGCTCGGTGAACTGCCACACGTTCTTGAACATCTTGGCGTCCTTGTTGCCGCCGTCGTTGTAGAAGAACAGGCGGTTCAGGTAGATGCAGACCAGGGGATTCATGTCTTCTTCGCGGATATTGGCCTTGTATTCCTCGGGCACGTAGTTTTCCAGCCAGCCGGAAGCAATCGCGAAATTGGTGAGCATGAAGCAGTCCTGCAGCAGCACCACGTCAGCGCCATAAACGCCGTTGCCCACTTCCTGCTCCAGCATTTCATAGATTTCGCTGTCGGTCGGGTTCTTGGTATCGATGGCGATGCCGGTCTTTTCGGTGAAGGTTTCTTCCTTGACACGGGAAGTGTTGCTGTAGATCATGAGTTTATTGCCGCCGATTTCTTCCTTGGCCTTGGCGAGCAGCTCATCCCAGCTCATGGACGCGGCTTCGGCAATGGCCTTCTGCACGTCGGTTTCCGCCAGGGCGAAAGCGGGGAGCATGAGGGACAGGGCAAGGGCGAGGGCGATGAGGATGGATACGACCTTTTTCATTGTGTGCCTCCTTCTCCAAATTCATGGAAACGATATCATAAACAGGTTGTTCCTGTTTAATCCCTGGGGGATGGGCGGGCCGTCGACCCTTACAGATCAAACGTCTGCCGGATCAGCCGCGCCGCGTCGGCCGCGGACAGATTGGAATTGTCGATTCTCAGATAATTCCCGAAAGGGATTTCCCCTTCTTTGCTGACGAGGCGGTATTGGTCTTCTTTTTTCAGCCGTTCATCTGACAGCTTCACATCCGCTTTCGACGGTTTGTTTTTGATCCGGTTTTCCGTCGCGTTCCTCGCCAGCCTGATTTCCTGCGGCGCGATCAGCTCCACATAGTAAAACTCCGTATTGTATGGCCTGAAAATATCTTTCACATGCTCGATATAATCCCAGTCCTCCTGATGGTCGAACGCCCACATATAGGTGAATATCATGCCGTAATTGGAGGACGCGGCGAAATTCCGGAAGACCGCTTCCCGGATATCCAGGATGGTTTTCCCGTCGAAATACCCGAATATTTCAATCACCGGTTCGATTGCCATATGATTGTGGAATAATCTCAAACCGGTGATTTTCATCAGTTCCTGCCCGACGGTCATCTTGCCCACGGCGCCGCTTCCGATGATAAACACAAGCTTCATTTAATGATTTTCACTCCCATCGCAGGCTGCCGTGCTGCCGCGGATAATCAGCCCGGGTTGAGCGAGCCAGTGTTCCGGCGGGGCGGCAGGCTCTTCCGCGTGCTGCCGAAGAATGTCGATCACCTTTTCCGCCATTTCCATGCGGGGCTGGGCCACCGTCGTCAGCCCGATCAGCGGCAGGGCGGATGCGTCGATGCCGTCATAACCGATCACGGACACCTGTTCCGGCACCCGGACGCCGGCTTCCTTCAAGGCGCTCAGGGCGCCGATCGCCAGCGTGTCTTTCACGGCGAACACCGCGGTAAATGCTTTCCCGGACGCCAAAAGCTCTTTTCCCAGGCGATACCCCGCCGCCGCCAGATCGCTTTCCGCCGCGTCGCTGTACAGAATCTGTTCTTCTTCGCCCAGACGGCGCATCATTTTTTGGTATACCGCTATTTTCCGGCTTCGGGAATTAGAGGTCTTGCCGTCGCAGAGCATGACGATTTTTCTGTGTCCCTGTCCAATCAGATGCCGCAAGGCGGTTTCCGCGCCGGCTGTGCTGTCCGAACAGACATAATTGACGGAATCGACCCGAACCTTTCCGCCCAGATAAACCACCGGCACGTGGTTTCGGGTCATCTTCCGGATCTGAGAAATGTCCTCGGAAACGGGAACCACCACAATGCCCATGGCCATCGAGTCGATCAGATTCTGGACGCAGGCGTTTTCAATGGAACGGCTCTGGCTGGTGTCGTAGAGAATCAGGTTGAGATTGCTGCGGCGGGCGACGGCGTTCAGGGATTTGAACATTTCGCCGTAGATGGAAGATACGTCCCGGATCACGATCCCCACAAAATTGGAGGTTTTCTTCGCCAGGTTCCGCGCCAGAAGATTGGGAGAATACCCCAACTCGTCCGCTTTGCCGCGCACCAGTTTTTTTGTTTCCGGGCTGATATCGGGATAATCGTTCAGCGCCTTTGAAACAGCGGATTCGGATAGCCCCAATTCCTTGGCCAGTGCCGCCATTGTGATTGTCTTTCCCATGATCAGTATACTCCTAAAGCGCTTTAGTGAAAGTATATCACAAACCTGCGCAAATTACAAGATCCGAAAGAAATTTTGCCGCGGATCGATTCAGGTTTTTCCGGAGGCATCGGCTCTTTGGTATCCGGAGCAAGGCTTTTTTCGGAAAAATCCCCGCTGCTTTTCTATCAATACAATGCTTGACCGCTTTTCGTGATCATGCTAATATGTTTTACAGGAAATTCAAGGCACGGGGCGGGCCGGAACACCATCCCGCATCGAAGCCTCATCATCAGCGGTTTGATTCACCGAAGGAGGAAACATGCACAGAATGGGCGGGCCCATGGGCCGGGGCTATATGACAGAGGAAGAGAAGAAAAACAGGCCCAAAGTGACGAAGGCGCTGCTGCTGCGGGTGTTTTCCTATCTGCGGCCTTATTGGAAGCAGTTTTTGCTGATTCTGGCCTGCATCGCGGTATCGTCCCTGCTGGCGCTGTACCCGAACGTGCTCACCGGGCGCATCGTGGACGCGCTGGCGGAAAAGCAGGGCATTGATATTCTGGTGAAGCTGATTGCTTTGTCCCTGGCCGTGACCGTGGGCAGCAGCCTGATCGGCGTGGGGCAGAACTATCTGAACAGCTGGATTGCCCAGCATATCACCTTCGATATGCGGAACAAAATGTACGCCCATCTCCAGCAGATGAGCCAGCGTTTTTTCACAACAAATAACCAGGGCGACATCATCACACGCATGACCAGCGACATCGGCGGCGTGCAGTCGGTGATTACCGGCACGTTTACCTCCATCCTGTCCAATTCCATTACGCTGATCGCGGCGCTGGCGGTGATGTATCAGAAGAACTGGATGCTGGCCACCCTGGGCGTGCTGGTGATTCCCCTGTTCGTGCTGCCTTCCCGGCGGGCGGGCAAAACCCGCTGGGAGCTGACCCGGGAATCCCAGGCATGCAGCGACGAAATCAACGGCATCCTGAACGAAACCTTATCCGTCAGCGGGCAGACGCTGGTGAAGCTGTTCGGAAAGGAGCAGTATGAATACGACCGCTACAAGGAAGCCAACGGCCGCATGATCCGCCTGAACATCCGGGAGAGCATGGCGGGCCGGTGGTTCTTCATGGTGATCTCCGTGTTCTCCTCCATCGGCCCCATGCTGCTGTATCTGGTGGGCGGCATCCTGATGATGCAGTACGGCCAGGACCTCACCGTGGGCGATATCACGGTGATGGTCTCCCTGCTGGGGCGCATGTACGGCCCGGTGAACCAGCTGCTGAACATCCAGGTGGAATGGATTCGCTCCATGGCCCTGTTCACCCGCATCTTTGAATACTTCGACCTGCCCGTGGAGATTCAGAACGCCCCGGACGCTATCACGCCGAAAAGCGCCGACGGCAGCGTGGAATTCCGCCACGTGAATTTCTCCTATGACCCGGAGCGCCAGATCCTTCATGACGTGTCCTTTACGCTGAAAGCCGGGCACAGCGTGGCGATTGTAGGCCCTTCCGGTTCCGGCAAAAGCACCATCATCAACCTGATCCCCCGGCTGTACGACTGCCAGGACGGAACCGTTCTGTTCGGCGGCACGGATGTCAAGAAGCTCGACCTGGCTTTCCTGCGCCGGCACGTGGGCATCGTGAGCCAGGAAACCTATCTGTTCAACGGCACCATCCGGGACAACCTGCTCTACGCCAAGCCGGACGCCACCGAAGCGGAGCTGATTGCCGCCTGCCAGAAAGCCAATATCTATGATTTTGTGCTCAAGCAGGAAAAGGGCCTGGACGCCATGGTGGGCAACCGGGGCCTGAAGCTGTCCGGCGGGGAAAAGCAGCGCCTGTCCATCGCCCGGGTGCTGCTGAAAGACCCGGCGCTGCTCATCTTCGACGAAGCCACCTCCGCGCTGGACTCCATTTCCGAAGCGAAGATTCAGGAGGCCATCGAGCCCATCATCCAGACCCGCACCAGCATCCTGATCGCCCACCGCCTGTCCACCATCCTGGCCGCGGACGAAATCCTGGTGGTGAAGGATGGACGCATCGCGGAGCGGGGCCAGCACGCGCAGCT
Organism: uncultured Eubacteriales bacterium; assembly: GCA_902793245.1. Taxonomy (GTDB): domain Bacteria; phylum Bacillota; class Clostridia; order Christensenellales; family Aristaeellaceae; genus RUG563. The sequence continues at coordinate 8,990 of CADBCX010000109.1, forward strand.
GGTCAAAGCGGGCGGCGTATATACGGAATTGTATGAGACCCAGTTTAAAAAGGCGCTGGAGGCAGAATAGACCGTCATTTGCTTTTCCCGTTTTTGATCCGATACAATTCCTTCTTGCCGGAAAATCATCTTTTTTCATCTTTTCGTGAATTCCCAAAGTAAGTTCCACAGTGAAAAAGAGTGGAAATAAGTCAGGGAAATCAACGGAAGTAAGTAAGAGAAAAAGGGGCGAGAACAGGGGAA
>CADBCX010000110.1 GCA_902793245.1 uncultured Eubacteriales bacterium
CATATTCAGCGACAAGCATCATGGCGCGTGGCTGGATAGGTCGGCAGACCCGCAGGAAGTTTTGAAGCATTGTGAAATATCCATGACGTATAAAGCAGCATAACCAGTACTGTCCTTGATGAAGGAGATACTATGCTTTAGGGAGATTCACGATTTACACACGAATTACGAAAGAGTGAACAAAGACGAACCCAAAGCCTTCCCCTTGGAGGAAAGCCTTTTGGATCGTTCCCTTATTATTTACGTAACTCATGCGTAAGCCGTGATAAAAATGCACGGTTGCCAATGTTTTTCCGGCTTGTACCCTTCCCATTTTCCTGATATAATAGGAACCACGAAATCATCCTCCTAAACTGGCAGTGGGTGCAAGGTGCTTTTTCGTATAACGGCCGACGGCTGATTCTCCCGCTGCGGGAGAAAGCGTATGCAACGCAGGCGCAAAACAAGCCATCATGCGTTCATGAAGAATCAGCCATTGTCATTATGATGTTTTGGGGAGCATTCTTGGTGAATAGAAGAATCAGTAAGCTGGGGTGTGTCGTTCGTGAAAAAAAGGCTGCATGCCGCGCTGCGGTATTACAAATCCCATATCTGGATCGAGATCATGGCGTCGGTGGTTCTGTTTTCCGCGGTGCTGCTGCTGGTGTTTTACTTTTATCTCCGGGGCCAGTATTACGGCTACCTGATTTCCGAAACGGAAAAGACGAATGAAGTGGTGCTGTCCGCGGCGGCGAACAGCTTGGACAACCTGTTCTCCGCGCAGCTGCACATCGGCGGCGAAATCGCGGTCAACGAAGAACTGTACAGCGCGGTGCACAGCAGCGTGCTGAATGATTACCGGCTGAAAACCGCGGACCAGCGCAGGCTGAAAAATGAGCTGAGCCGAATCTCCCATTATTCGGAGGACATCGCGGCGCTGGCCGTGGTGACGAAGGAAGGCTTGCTGTACGAATTTGGGCGCTACTGGAACGCCAACAGCCTGCCCACCCTCTGGTCGGGCGACAACCTGCCGGTGCTGGACGAGATGTACGAAAGGGTCATGCGGAACGTGAAAGCCCGCAAAGCGGGATACTATGAGGTGATGACCAAGCCCGCCTGGCGGGATGAGCTGCCGACGATGAACATTTTCCACATCGGGTTCCCGCTGATTGGCACCTATTCCTCTCTGGAAAAGGTGGAAGCGGTGATCGTGGTTACTTACAAGATGGAAAACATCGCCCGCACCAGCGCGCTCATCAGCGACGTATCCCTGGACTACACCTACCGGTATCTGACCGACGGCCAGGGAACCATCATTTTCCATGAGAACCCTCGCTATATCGGAACCGATGAAGCGGACTACCTGGAAAAGACAAAGGTGGAGGCGGTCACCAGGCCGCTGAAATATTACGACTGGCAGGTGCATTTCGCCATCGACCGGGAGGCGATTTTGCAGCGCATCAACGGGATGTATCTGAAATCCTCGGTGGTGTTCATGCTGGCCGTGGTGCTGGCCGTGGCCGTCTGGGCGGTGCTGCTCCATTCCATCCTCCGGCCCATCGAGACCGTGAAGCGGGCTATGGAGGAGATCGAGCGGGGCAAAGAAGAAAAAATCCACATCCGCGGAGAGCATGAAGTTTGGCTGCTGGCGGCGGAGTATAACCGGATGCTGGACGCGCTGCGGGAGCAGCACAAGGTGATCGAGAAGGAATACCAGGAAAAGGTGGAGATGAGCGAGCGCCGCATCCAGGCGGAACGCACCGCCCTGGAATCCCAGATCAACGCCCATTTCATCTTCAACACCCTCAACGCCATCAACTATAACGTCCTGGAATCCGGGGACAGCGAGACGGCGGGGCTCATCAAGCGGCTGTCCAACATCCTGCGCTACACCCTGTCCCAGAAAACGGAAGTGACGCTGGGCTCTGAATTTGATATGGCGCTCCAATACCTGTACCTGCAGAAATACCGGCTGATGGATAAATTTGAATATGAGATCGCTTTCCCGGAGGAATACGGGGAATGGCCCTGCTGCAAGCTGTTTTTACAGCCGTTCATTGAAAACTCCATCGTTCACGGCTTTGAAAGCATGGACAGCGGCGGCTATATCCGCGTGACCGGCGCGGAGCAGCAGGGCCGGTTCCGGGTGGTGATGGAAGACAATGGCCGGGGAATGACCGACGAGGAACGGGCCTATGTGATGGACAGCCTGCGGGGGGAGGTCAATCTTGACCTGACGCCGAAGAACCGCGGCATCGCCATCCGCAATGTGCTGATGCGGGCCAGGATGTTCTTTGGCCCGGCCTTCGAGGCGACCCTGGAAAGCGCGCCGGGCAAGGGAACAAAATTCACCTTTCTTCTGCCCATCCCCGGAGGAAGTGGCGAAGAAGGGGAAAATGAGGTGAATTGAAGATGCGGATGATCGTGGTGGAGGATGAACAGCGCTCCCGGGAAGGGCTTTGCCGCCTGCTTTCGGCGCTGCCGGGAGACCACCAGCTGATTGGCCAGGCTTCCAACGGCGCGGCGGCGCTGGAACTGATTATGCAGTTGAAGCCCGATCTCGTTTTTACGGACGTGAAGATGCCGATCATGGACGGCATCAGCCTGATTGCCAGCGTCCGTTCCTATAACATGACGACCGAATTTGTGATCACCAGCGGCTACGCGGATTTTGAATTTGCCCGGCAGGGGATTGCCCTGGATGTGGCGGACTATCTGATCAAGCCGGTGACCCAGGAGGATGTGCTGCGGGTGCTCGCCCGGGTGGAATGGCGGCTGAACGGCAGGAAAACCAAGGCTCCGGGCAGCAGGCTGCGGAGCAAATACCCCGACGCCCACCCCACCGTCCTCAAATCCCTGGACATCCTGGAAAGCGCCTACGCGGGAAAGCTGAACCAGCGGGACCTTGCCGCGGAGCTGGGCGTGTCGCCGGAGTATTTCAGCTACCTGTTTTCCAAAAGCATCGGGATGACCTTCTCCGAATTCCTGCGCCGCCTGCGGGTGGAAAAAGCCCAGGAGCTGTACGCCTCCGGCGCGTGCCCGAAGCAGGAGGTGCCCTACGCCGTGGGGTTCTCGGACGCAAAGTATTTCGCCCAGGTGTTCCGCTCCGTCACCGGGGAAAGCCCGGCGGAATATCTGAAAAGCCATGATTTGTAATCCTGCTGACGGATGACACTGCGATCCCGTATCCGTTTAGCTTTGGACAAGTCCGAGTTCTAAGTTCCAAGTTCTAAGCTAAATCTGTCTATTTGCAATGTAATTCGGAGCAAATGTAACAAAAGGCTTAGAACTTAGAACTAAGAACTTAGAACTAAATCAATGACGACTGAACAGTTAAAGCTTTTCTTAAATTATTCACCCAAATCTTAAAAAGCTTATCCAAAAGTTTATCCCGATTCTTAATTCTGTCAGTAGCCAAACCCCGTGATAAATGGTAAAATTAATGCCAGAAACGGGGCAGAAGCGTTCTGCCACTGAAATAAGCGGGAGGAAAAAGGAAATGAAAAAACTGTTAGCGCTCGTACTCATGCTCTGCATGGTCTTCACCGCCATGGCCGCGGCCCATGCCGAGCCCATCGAAGTGGAACTGTGGCATTACTTTGATTCGTCCAATGATAAGGACATGATCAACCAGTGGGTGGATGAATACAACGCCCTGCAGGACAAGATTCACATCAACGCGACCTACGTTTCCCGCCAGGAACTGATGAACCAGTACGCCATCGGCGCGATCTCCGGCGAGCTGCCGGACATCGGCATGGTGGACTCCCCCGACATGGCTTCCTTCATCTCCCTGGGCGTGTTTGCGGACATCACCGATAAGCTGAACGCCTGGGGCGAACTGGACAACTTCTTCCCTGGCCCCCTGAGCTCCTGCATGGACGCCGAAGGCAAGCTGTACGGCCTGCCCCAGAACACCAACTGCCTGGCCCTGGGCTGCAATATGGACATGCTGAAAGCCGCAGGTTACGACCATATGCCCAAGGACCTGACTGAATTCAAAGAAATGGTCGCCGCCACCAGCGACGCCGCCAACGGCGTGTACGGCATGGCGATGTGCTGCATCGGCACCGAGGAAGGCACCTTCCAGCTGCTGCCCTGGCTGCGCTCCAGCGTGGGCGGCAAGGGCGTGAACGTGGACGATCTGACCGCGCAGTCCGCCGTGGACGGTCTGGGCGTGCTGGGCGACTTCATCCACAACAACTACATGAGCAAGGAAGCCGTGAACTGGACCCAGGCCGACGCCTGGTACGCCTTCTGCGCGGGCAAGGCCGCCATGGTCGAATGCGGCACCTGGCACCTGGCCATGACCGGTGACATCAACGGCGCTTTCAACTATGACTTCTGCCTGCTGCCCACCGGCGAGGAAGGCACCTCCACCTCCACCATCGGCGGCGAGAACTTCGGCATCTGCACCGGCTGCAAGGACGTGGACGCCTGCGTGGAATTCCTGGAGTGGATGTGCTCCAAGGAAAAGGAAGCTGAATGGGCCGTGGGCGCCGGCAAGATCCCGGTCCGCAGCGACTCCAAGGCTGAATACACCTACGAGACCAAGGGCTTCGATGTGTTCGTGGACGAAATGAACTACGCCCAGGCCCGCGGCCCGCACGCTGAATGGCCCACCATTTCCGAAGCGATTTACACCGCCTGCCAGTCCGTGTTCGTGGACAACGTGGCGCCCGCCGACGCCCTGGCCAAGGCCATGGAAACCATCGCCCCCATCGTGGCGGAGAATCCGCTGCCCTGACGGACGGAACTGAATACCAACTGGTATCTGTTCAATCGTAGTTCCTTTACTGCTCGGACAGTCCCGAGTTCTAAGTTCCAAGTTCTAAGCTATATTGTCTATAAAAAAACAGACCGAATGCGGTAAAAAGGCTTAGAACTTAGAACTAAAAACTTAGAACTATTCAAGGGGCACTGAACAATTACATCAACAGTAACGAAGCTCTGACGGGAGCGGTCGGCAGCGCTGGCCGCTCCTTTTTTTACAGGAAAGGGTTGGAAAAGTATGCAGAAAAGGATGATCTCCGTTTCCGCGCAGAAACGAAAGGAAGCCTATTTCTTTATTCTTCCGGCGTTTCTCTACATTCTGCTGGTCATGGGCTACCCCATGGTGTACAACGCGGTGCTGAGTCTGAAGAACATGAATGTGAAGAATCTCAAGTCCGGCTCCTCCGTATTCGTCGGGTTCCAGAACTATATTGATCTGTTCAAAAACGATACGTTCCTGCTGGTGCTGAAAAACACGTTTGTCTTTACGCTCGCCTGCCTGCTTTTCCAGTTTACCATCGGGTTCGCCTTCGCGCTGTTTTTCAAGCAGCGGTTCCCGCTTTCCGGGCTGATCCGGGGCATGATCCTGATCAGCTATATGATGCCGATGGCCGTGACCGGCCTGCTGGGAAAGAACATGTTCATGAGCGACGGCCTGGTGAACGATCTGCTCAAGCGCATTGGGATCATCGGGCCGGGCTGGCTGACGAACACCAGCTATTCCCTGCCCGCAGTCATCATCATGAATTGCTGGGTGGGCATTCCCTTCAACATGCTGCTGCTGATTTCCGGCCTGACCAGCATCTCCGACGACGTGCACGAAAGCGCCATGATTGACGGCGCGAACTGGGGCCAGCGGTTCTTCCTGATTACGCTGCCGCTGATGCGCAGCTCCATTTTAGCGGTGCTGATGCTGGGCTTCATCTACACTTTCCGGGCCTTTGACCTGATGTACATCATGACCAAGGGCGGGCCGCTGAACTCTACCGACGTGCTGGGCACCTATTCCTATATGTTCTCCTTCACCCAGTTCCAGTTCTCCAAGGGCGCGGCGGTGGCGATGGTGCTGTTCGCCTGCCTGTTCGTGGTGGGCATGTTCTACCTGCATCTGCTCAGAAAGGAGGAAGAGTGAACATGGACAGCCATCTGCCCAAGAGAAAGAAAATCCTGTACTCGGTGATCGCCGTTGTGATTGCCGTTGTGTTCCTGTTCCCGATTTACTGGCTGGTGCAATTGTCCTTCAAGCCGGACATGGAGGCTTTTGGCCGGGTGCTGACCTATTATCCGCATCAGTTCACCTTCTACCCCTGGATGGAAAACCTGGACGACCCGGTGTTCATGACCTCGCTGATGAACAGCTTTATCAACGGCTTCCTGACCATGGGCATCACCCTGCTGCTGGGGGTGCCCGCTGCCTACGGCATGGGGCGCTACAAGGTGCGCGGCACCAGCACGTTCCTGCTGACGTTTCTGATTTCCCAGATGCTGCCGGCCTCCCTGACGCTGACCCCGCTGTACCTTATTTTCAACAGCGTCGGCCTGCTGGGCAAGCACATCACCTCTCCCATCGCCATCGCGGCCAGCACCATCCCCTTCTCCATCATCACGCTGAGGCCCTTCTTCCGCTCGGTGCCGGTGACGCTGGACGAGGCAGCGCGGCTGGACGGCTGCGGGCCGGTCCGGGCCTTCTTCTATGTGATGATCCCGGCGGTCAAAACGGGCATCATCACCATCATCGTCATTTCCTTCCTGAACGGATGGAACGACCTGGTCTATTCCATGACCTTCAACGTGGGGGCCAACATGCGCCCGCTGACTGCGAACATCTATAAGTTCCAAAGCGCCTACGGCACGAAATGGAACTGCATCATGGCCTACGGCACGATTCTGGTGCTCCCTGTCATCCTGCTGTTCATCTTCATGCAGAAGTACATCGTGGGCGGACTGACGGCGGGCGCCGTGAAAGAGTAAGAGAGGAGCAAGGAACGATGGCAGCACAGGACGAAGTGAAACTCGTTTTCGGATACTTTGAACAGCGGGGCAATGCGCTTTGCTACCGGTATGAAGCCGAGCGCCTCATCATTGAACCCTGGGGAAAAAACAGCCTCCGGGTCCGGGCCTGGAAAACCCCGGAGATGGATAAGCAGGACTGGGCGCTGCTGCCCCCGGAAAACAGCGGAAGCCCCGTGATCGAGACGACCCCGGAAAGCGGGAGCATCGTCAACGGCAAGCTCCGGGCGGAAATCAACCTGATCGGGCGGATCACCTTCTATAATGAGAAGAGCGAGATTCTTTTGCAGGAATACCTGCGCAACCGCAAGGACATGTTTGGGGACACCTGTTCTTCCCTGGAGGTGGAAGCGCGGGAATTCAAGCCCATCATCGGCGGTGACTACCGGCTGACGATGCGGTTCATTTCCAATCCCGCAGAAAAGATTTACGGCATGGGCCAGTACCAGCAGCCCTACCTGGATTTGAAGGGAGCGGATCTGGAGCTGGCCCACCGGAATTCCCAGGCCAGCGTGCCCTTCCTGCTTTCCAGCCTGGGCTACGGCTTCCTGTGGAACAATCCGGCGGTAGGCCGCGTCACCTTCGGCAAGAACATCACCACCTGGGAAGCGGAATCCACCAAGAAGCTGGATTACTGGATCACCGCCGGGGACACCCCCGCCGAGATCGAGGAAGCGTATTCCGCCGCCACGGGGCGCGTGCCCATGATGCCGGACTACGCCATGGGCTACTGGCAGTGCAAGCTCCGCTACCAGACCCAGGAGGAACTGCTGGAGGTGGCCCGGGAATTCAAGCGGCGGGGCATTCCCATCTCCGTGATCGTGTGCGATTTCTTCCACTGGCCGATGCAGGGCGAATGGAAATTCGACCCCACCTACTGGCCCGACCCGGACGCTATGATCCGGGAGCTCAAGGCAATGGGGATCGAGCTGATGGTTTCCATCTGGCCCACGGTGGACTACCGGAGCGAAAACTTTGAGGAAATGAAGGGCAGGGGCCTACTGATCCGTGTGGACAAGGGCTATCCCATCTCCATGGATTTCCAGGGGAACACCCTGCACTTTGACGCCACGAACCCCGAAGCCCGGGACTATGTGTGGCGGAAGGCAAAGCAGAATTATTACGACAAGGGCATCCGGATCTTCTGGCTGGACGAGGCGGAACCGGAATACGCCTACTATACCTTCGACAACTACCGCTATCACCTGGGCCCGGATATCCAGGTGGGCAACGTGTATCCTGCCATGTACGCCCGCGCCTTCTTCGACGGGATGCAGGAAGCGGGCCAGGAAAACATCATCAACCTGCTGCGGTGCGCCTGGGCCGGAAGCCAGCGCTACGGCGCGCTGGTCTGGTCCGGAGACATCAAATCCTCCTTCGCCAGCATGAAAAACCAGGTGGCGGCGGGCCTCAACATGGGCATCGCGGGCATTCCCTGGTGGACGACGGACATCGGCGGATTCTTCGGGGCCAACGTCCACGACCCCGCGTTCCACGAGCTGCTCATCCGCTGGTTTGAGTACGGCTGCTTCTGCCCGGTCATGCGGATGCACGGCTATCGCTGGCCCCTGATGCCCCAGGTCGGCACCACGGGCGGAGCCACCTGCGTTTCCGGCTCGCCCAACGAACCGTGGAGCTATACGGAGGAGGTGCGCGAGATCCTGACGAAGTACATCTTCCTGCGGGAGCGGATGAAGCCGTATATCACGGAGCTCATGAAAGCGGCCCATGAGTATGGCACGCCGGTTATGCGCCCGTTGTTCTACGACTTCCCGGAGGACGCCCGCGCATGGGAGGTGGAGGATCAATACATGTTCGGGCCGGATGTGCTGGTGAAGCCGGTGACGGACGCGGGCAGGCGGACAGCCAGCGTATACCTGCCCTCCGGCAGCGAATGGCGGGACGCCTGGACGGGAAAAGCGTACCCCGGCGGACAGACGGTCGAGACGGACACGCCGCTTGACCGGATCCCGGTGTTTACCCGGAACGGATCTGCGCTGATATAAAGCTTCCGTTCATTATCTGTCCCAAAAACAATTCTGAAAAGCATTTGTTCAGTCGCTTGGGTTGAGAGAATGCAGATTATATTGTATCCTGTGTCGCTTTTTTGCAATTCATGCGGAAGCCGTGTCATTCTCTCATGACAGGAGCAAACATATGTGCTGCGAATATTTCATCATTTTTCATCAAATCTATTGCAATTTGCCTCTCAATTGATTATTCTATACACAAAGGGATTCGTCCCATATATTTCAATAAATAGAGTCCACTCCGCAACCACCCAAAATTCACACAGCAGCGAATAAGGGGCCAAATGAAGAAAAATGCCGTGTCAAATGGGCAAAAAGGTCATGACAAAGAGACCTGAGTCTCTTCGTCAGATTCATGCAAAGGAGGGAAACGCCGATCACGCAGAAGG
>CADBCX010000111.1:0-2777 GCA_902793245.1 uncultured Eubacteriales bacterium
AAGAGGACATCGCGCATAAGCGTCCGAATGAGGTCAAGCAGCTCATCAAGGAGCGCGCCGCCCATCTCTACGAGGAGAAGGAGGCGGAGTTCGAGGAGAAGTTCCCCGGCGAGGAGAAGATGCGCGAGCTCGAGCGCGTGGTGCTCCTGAAGGTCATCGACGCCCGCTGGAACAACCATATCGACGATATGGAGCAGCTCAGACAGGGCATCGGCCTTGCGGCCTACGGGCAGCGGGACCCGAAGGACGAGTACCGCGCCGTCGGCTCCGACATGTTCATGGAAATGGGGCAGAGCATCCGTGAGGAGACCCTGACCGTCCTTTATCACGTGCGCCTGGAGCAGAAGGTGGAGCGGGAGGAGACCGCGAAGCCCATGAGCACCAACCGCGAGGAGGAAGCCCCGAAGAAGCCGGTGGTCAAAAAGGCGAAGAAGATCTATCCGAACGATCCCTGCCCCTGCGGCAGCGGCAAAAAATACAAGAACTGCCACGGACGGCCCGGCGCGGCGCCTCTGGACTGACGCCGGGACCGAAGCGGCTGTAAGGCAGATGTAACGTCCGGCCGTGCAGGCGCGCCGGACGTCTCTTTTCTTTATCGGCATTAAAAAACGGATCCCCGGAAGGCGGTCCGCACTAAGGGATTTTAATCCCGAAAAGAATAACGGCATAGCTGGTATTACGCTGGTTATGCCGTTTTCTCTTCTGCATCGGGGATTTCGACGGCCCCGATGAAATTCCAGTAAATGACGATGGTTTGCTTTTTCGTCCGTGTGCCCGGTACCTTTTCCGGCTTCATGACCTCGATTTTCTCCACGAAGGAGCGGATGATCTCTCCAGTCAATTCCGTGATGTCCGTGTACTTGCGGACCATGCCAAGGAAGGAATCCACGTTCAGGCGATCTTCCTTCGCGGCAGCGATGAAGGCTTCCAGCTCGGTTTTGCGGCTTTCCAGCTGCATCTGCTCGGCCTCGTAGGATGCCGACATCCGGGCATACCGCTCATCGCTGATCTTGCCTTCCACATTGTCCTCGTAAAGCCTCTGCATAATCACATCCAGTTTCCCGATGCGGGCCTCAGCCTGCTCAAGCTCACGATTGCTGTCGCGGAGCTGTCGGCTCAATTCCTTCTCGCTCTGCCGGGTGACCAGCTGAACGAAATCGCCCTCATGCTCACGTGCGTAAGCAGTGATACGGCGAAGTTCCCGGAGCAGGATTTCTTCAACCTGTACATTGTGGATCTGATGTGAGGTGCAGCCGCCTTTGATTTTTCGGTATGTGGCACATACGAAATGCTCCTGCTCGTGGGTCCAGCCTCTTGCCCGGACCTGATACAGCTTTGCCCCACAATCGGCACAGAACAGCATCCCGGACAGTGTCGGCATTTCGCCCATCGGAGTGAGCCGCCGTCTTCCATCGCGGATGCGCTGGACGATATCGAAGGTCTCCTGATCGATGATGGCGTCATGCGTATTCTCGAAAACCTGCCATTCTGACGGATCGTTCCACACCTTCTTCTTGCATTTGAAGGACTTTTTCCGGGTTTTGAAGTTCACCGTGTGGCCCAAATACTCCTGTTTCAGCAGGATATCGGCCACAGTCCTCTGCTGCCAGAATCCGGGCTGTTCCGGTTCTTTCGCCGGGGTCCCGATGCCCAGCGCACGGAAATGCTCCGATGGAGTGGGAATTCCCCGACGCATCAGCTCCTTGGATATCTGCGAGGGGCCTCTCCCGGCGACGCACATTTTGAAGATGTCACGAACGACAGGCGCAGCTTCCTCGTCGATGATCCAGTGGTTTTTATCCTCCGGGTCTTTCAGGTAGCCGTAGGGCGGGTTTGTGCAAAGCGGCTTCCCGGCATTTCCATGCTGTGCACGGCGGTGTGGCGGCACATCCAGGAAACCAGGCTCCCCGGCGCGTCGGTGCCGCAGCCGTCGGCGATGGCGTCCTTGATTTGCACGGCGTCGGCTTTCTTGTAGAAGTAGAAGGGCGGGGTGCACCAATGGGATTTGGGCTGGGCGGGCTTTTCCTCCAGGGAGAGCAGCAGGTCACCTTCCCCGAGCTCCGCCACGCCGCTCTTTTGCAGGCGCTTTTCATCCGCTTCATAATAGCGCATCACGCAGGAGGTCTGCTTTTCCTGCGCGTAGCGGATCAGGCTGGTGAGGCTGAAATCCAGCAGGTTGTCCCCGGCGATGATCAGCAGATCGTCATCCAGCGCCAGTTTGTCGATGGCAAACTGGATATCGCACACCGCGCCCAAGCGGGTCTCATTGGTGCTGGTGCCGTCGTCCACCACGGTGATGGGCAGCCGGTGGCTTTCCGCCCACGCCTCAAAATGATGCGCAAATTTATGGTTGGAAATCACCACATACCGGTCGATGACGCCGGCGGTGTCGATGTCCTCCAGCAGCCAGTCCAGGATGGTTTTGTCCCGAACCTTCAGCAGCGGTTTAGGGAAGTTTTCCGTCAACGGATACAGCCGTGTGGCATATCCCGCAGCCAAGATCAGGCATTTCATAAGGTCACCCCATCCGCACTGGCGCACATGTGCACGCTGTATTTGCCCTCCAGATGCGGGAAGGCGTGCAGGTATTCCCGGCTCACCTTTTCCACGACGCTCTCCTCGAACGCCGGGTCGATCAGCGCCATGCAGCAGCCCTTGAACCCCGCGCCGGAGAAGCGTCCGCCGTAGATGCCGTCGGTCTCCCGCATGATTTCGTACAGCCTGATCTGTTCCGGCGCGCCGGATTCCCAGTTGTGGATGCTGCTCCAGCCGGATTC
>CADBCX010000111.1:2806-11974 GCA_902793245.1 uncultured Eubacteriales bacterium
TTCGGGCAGTTTGGCTTTGTATTGCTGGTAGGTTTCCCAAGGCACGTTCCGGGCCATGGCTTCGTTGAACTTTCCGTACTCCGCCCCTGAGAAGGCCTGGAGCGCGTATACGCCTGCCCGCAGCTCATCCACGCGCATGTTGTATTTGCTGCCGGCGAGGGAATGCTCCAGCCCGGAAAAGAAAATGGCGATCTTATAGGGCTTCATGGCGGGATGGGTGGGAATCAGCTCATAGCTGTTGTCCTTGCAGTCCAGATACAGCAGGTGATCTTTTTTGCTCAGCACCTCGCAGCTCTGATCCAGCGTGCCCACGTTCACGCCCACGTAGTTCTTTTCGGCGTCGAAAGCTGTTTGAATCAGTTCCTGAGGAGACAGGCGGATTCCATTGACCCTGCACAGGGCGTTCAGGAAGGCCAGGATCACGGCGGCGGAGCTGCTCAGGCCGCCGATGGGCAGGCTGCCTTCGATCACGCCGCACAGGCCCGCGTTCAGCGTGTGTTCCTTGGCCAGGGCCCAGGTGGCGCCCCGCAGATAGTCCGCCCAGTCGCCGGTCTTTTCACCGATTTCCCGGATGTGCCATTGGGCGCGCTTGGGAAACTGGAGTGAGGTCATTTCGATCACGCCGTTATGCTTGGTGCCGAAAGCGATGTGAATACCCTTGTCGATAGCAAAGCCGGTGATTTTGCCCAGATTGTGGTCGCTGTGCGCGCCGATGGGGCAGATGCGGTAGGGAGAAAAGGCGATGCTCTCCGGATGGCGGCCATAGGTTTCAAAGAATAGTTCTTCACAGCGCATCGGTCAGTCCCTCCTGAAAATGTCGCGGGTATACACTTTTTCCTGTACGTCGTCCAGCGCAGTATCATAGCGGTTGGCAATAATGCAGCCGCACATTTTCTTGAATTTTTCCAGATCGTTCACCACCAGGGAGCCGAAGAAGGTCGTTCCGTCCTCAAGCGTCGGTTCGTAGATGACCACTGTGGCGCCTTTGGCTTTGATGCGCTTCATCACGCCCTGGATGGAGGACTGGCGGAAGTTGTCGCTGTTGGCTTTCATGGTGAGCCGGTAGACGCCCACCACGATCTCCTTCTGCTTTTTCTCATGAGCCAGGGAATAATCTTCGCTGTTTCCGTACGTTCCCGCGATATCCATCACCCGGTCGGCGATGAAATCCTTGCGGGTACGGTTGGATTCCACAATGGCCTGGATGAGGTTCTGGGGCACGTCCATGTAATTGGCCAAGAGCTGCTTGGTATCCTTGGGCAGGCAGTAGCCGCCGTAGCCGAAGGAGGGGTTGTTGTAATAATCGCCCACGCGGGGGTCGAGGCAGACGCCCTTGATGATCGGCGCGGTTTTGAGGCCCTTGATCTCGGCGTAGGTGTCCAACTCGTTGAAATAGGAAACGCGCAGGGCCAGGTAGGTGTTCACGAACAGCTTTGTCGCTTCCGCTTCGGTGCAGCCCATGAACAGGGTTTCGATGTCCGGCTTGACCGCGCCCTGCTGAAGCAGGGCGGCAAAGCATTCCGCCTGGGGCCGGGTCTTTTCGTCACAGCCCACGATGATACGGCTGGGGTACAGGTTGTCGTACAGCGCCTTGGATTCCCGCAGGAATTCGGGGCTGAACAGGATGTTGTCCGCGTGCAGCGCTTCCCGGATGTGGGCGGTATAGCCCACGGGAATGGTGGATTTGATCACGATGGCGGGCTTTTCGTCCCGGTCTTTTGCGGCGTCCAGCACCAGGCGGATGACGCTTTCCACCGCGGAACAGTCAAAAAAGTTCCGCTTGGGGTCATAGTTCGTCGGCGCGGCCACCACCACAAAATCCGCATCCGCGTATGCGGAAGCAGCGTCGGTGGTGGCTTTCAGGTTCAGGCTGCGCTTGCCGGCCTTGGCTTCCTCCAGATATTTTTCAATGTAGTCGTCCTGAATGGGGGAGATGAAGCGATTCAGCTTTTCCACCTTTTCCGGCACGATGTCAACCGCGGTGACTTCGTTGTGCTGGGCCAGCAGCACGGCCAGCGAAAGGCCCACGTATCCGGTGCCGGCGACGGCGATTTTATAGGAACGATCCAGCGCCTTTTTCTTCTCCTCCGGAGAAACGAAAAGCGGAGCAGGGTCAAAGTCCAGCGCTTCGGACAGCGCCATCATCTGATCAACGGTCGGCATACAGTCTCCCGCTTCCAGCCGCGACAGAATGGAAGGATTGATTCCCGTTGCTTCGGACAACTGATCCAGAGTGATATTTTTTGCTTTTTTCTGAGCTGCAATGGTATCCGCGAGCAGCGGCAACGAAAGCTTCTTCATGGAATCACTCTTTCCCGAACGTTTCTGTACTGATGCCGCACGTCCTGAACAACAAATTCATTGGGTTTCAGTATATCAGGAAATGCAATGTCTGTCAATGTTTTCTGGCTGTTTTTTACATGCCGGGCCAGCGCTGTTTGCCGCCGGAACAGGCATTTTCCGCGCTTTCCAACGAAGCCGGAAATACAAAAACTGCTCTGGCTGCTGTCAGCGGAGGGCAGAAACGGCGGATCGCTTTTCGTCAGTACACATTCCCCAACAGGATGACGATGGCGATGAGCAGCGCCACAATGACACAGGCGATATAGTCCCGCTTTTCGCATTTCAGCACCCGCAGGCGCGTGCGGCCCTCGCCGCCGTGATAGCAGCGGGCCTCCATCGCCATGGCCAGGTCTCCCGCCCGGCGGAAGGCGCTGACGAACAGGGGCACCAGCAGCGGCACCATGGCCTTGGCCCGGGCGATGAGGTTGCCGGATTCAAAGTCCGCGCCCCGGGCGGTCTGAGCCTTCATGATTTTGTCGGCTTCTTCCATCAGCGTGGGGATGAACCGCAGGGCAATGGACATCATCATGGCCATCTCGTGGGCGGGAAAGTGGATCACCCGCAGGGGGGAGAGCAGGCGCTCCAGACCGTCGGTCAGGGTGATGGGCGGGGTGGTCAGGGTCAGGATGCTGGAAAACAGCACCAGCAGAATCAAGCGCAGGGAGTAATGCACCGCTAACACCAGCGATTCCTGCTTGATCTGCGCGAAGCCTACATCCAGCAGCACCGTTTCCCCTTGCAGGAAAAACAGGTTCAACACGAAGGTGAGAATCAAAATCAGCCGCAGGGGCTTCAAGCCCTTGAGCATCATTTTGACGGGCACCTTGGACAGCTTTGTCACCACGATCAAAAACGCGATGACAGGCACAAAGGCCAGCAGGTTCCCTGCCAGGAACACCGCCACGATCACGGCGATGAGCAGGATGATTTTCACTCGCGGGTCCATCCGGTGCACCACGCTGTCGGCGGGGTAATACTGGCCCAGGGTGATATTGTTAAGCGCCATGGCGTTTCCCCTCCTTCCACAGGGCCAGCAGGGCGGGCAGCGCCTGCTCCTCCCGGAAAACGTCCTCGGGGCAGGGGAGCCCCATGGCCCGCAGCTTCATGCCCAGCTTGCACACGGAGGGCACGTCCAGCCCCATGCCTTCCAGCCGTTCCGCGTGGCGGAAGATTTCCTGAGGCGTGCCTTCCATGGCGATGGCGCCGTGCTCCATCACCACCGCGCGGGTGGCGAAGCGCGCCACGTCGTCCATGGAGTGGGAGATCATGACCACGGTGGTGCCCTGCTGATGCAGGCCGGAAATCAATTGCAGCATGTCCTCCCGGCTCTGGGGGTCGAGACCCGCGGCAGGTTCGTCCAGCACCAAAATCCTGGGCCGCATGGCCAGCACGCCCGCCATGGCGACGCGCCGCATCTGGCCGCCGGACAGCTCGAAGGGGGATTTTTCCATGATCTCCGCTTCGCCCAGGCCCACCTTTTGCAGCGCTTCGATCACCCGTTCTTTGATTTCGGGGTCGGTTAGCCCCAGGTTTTTCGGCCCGAAGCCTACATCTTTGGCAACCGTTTCTTCAAATAACTGATGCTCCGGGTACTGGAACACCAGGCCGATGGCCTTTCGGACTTCCTTTTTGTCAAAGCCCTTCTGGTGGATGTCCTTGCCGTCCAACAGCACCCGGCCGCTGGTGGGTTTCAGCAATCCGTTGATATGCTGGGCCAGGGTGGATTTGCCCGATCCGGTGTGGCCGATGAGCGCCAAAAACTCGCCCTCACGGATCTCCATGCTCACGTCCTGGATGGCGGTGGCCTGGAAGGGGCTGCCGGGCTGGTAGGTGTGGGTCACATGCTCCATGGTCACTTGCACAGCCGCGCCACCTCCTCCGCCATTTCGTCCACCGTCAGGATGCCTTGTTTCAGCGGCATGCCCTGGGCCCGCAGCTGTTCCGCCAGCCGCGCCATGGGCGGCGCGTCCAGGCGATAGGGGCGGATGCGGGACACGTCGGAAAAGATTTCCTTCGGCGTGCCGGACAGCACGATCTGGCCCTTGTACATCACGTGGGCCTGGTCGCATTCCACCGCTTCTTCCATAAAATGGGTGATCCACAGCACGGTAATGCCCTGCTCTTTGTTCAGCCGCTTCACCGCCTGCATCACTTCCCGTCGCCCCTGGGGATCCAGCATGGCGGTGGATTCGTCAAAAATGATGGCCTCCGGGGCCATGGCCAGCACCCCCGCGATGGCGACCCGCTGCTTCTGCCCGCCGGACAACAGGTGCGGGGCCCGGTCGGCGTATTTCAGCATGCCCACGTCCTTGAGGGCCTTTTCGATCCGCGCGGGCATTTCAGCCGTGGGCACGCCGATGTTCTCCAGGCCGAAGGCCACGTCCTCCCGCACGATGGTCGCCACCAGCTGGTTGTCCGGGTTCTGGAACACCATGCCCGCCCGGCGGCGGATCTCCCAGGTGTTTTCGTCGTCCTGGGTGTCCATGCCGCAGACCGTCACCGTGCCCTCCGTGGGCAGGTACAGCCCGTTGATGAGCTTCGCCAGCGTGGATTTGCCCGAACCGTTCTGGCCCAGAATGGCGTGGAAGGAGCCGCGCTCAATGTTCAGCGACACGTCCCGCACCGCCATCGGCCCGCCGTCGTCGTAAGCGAAGGATACGTGATCCACCGCGATAATCGGTTCTGCCATCGGATTTCCTCGTTCCGTATAGAATCCGCGCCCCTTGGACGCAGGGCAGATTATACCATACTTTTCCTTTGTCCGCAAGGAAATTGAACGAAAAAACAGATTACCGGTTGACAAATGATAAAAATCTGTTATAATGAATTCTGCTGTTTATCAGTAATCCTGCGGTCGTGGCGGAATTGGCATACGCGCACGTTTGAGGGGCGTGTTCTTAACCGAGTACGGGTTCAAGTCCCGTCGACCGCACTGAAAAGAGAGCCTTGAAACACCGGCGGGTGTTTCAAGGCTCTTTTCTTGCGGCTCTCTTTTCGGAAGCGCATTACGGACGGTCGGTATCCTTCCTGAAATGCAGGATCCGGATTTCAACGTTGAACCCGATTTTTTTATAAAAATCATTTCCTCCGCCGGTCATAACGACGGCGCCCCGGGGCCGCAGGCGGCGGACGTGCTCGGACAGCGCGGCGGCGGCCAGGCCCCTGTGCTGGTACGCGGGCGCGGTGCACAGGGGTTCCAGGTAAGCCAAATGGTTCTTTTCCACCCACCACATCCCGGCAAAGCACACATCGTCTCCCGCTTCGTTGGCGATAACCACCGTATCCTTATACGTGGCGTGGGGCGGCGGGGACATGGTGCTGCACAGCACGCTGTAATACAGCTCGTGGGGTGTCCAGCCGCCGGTATCCCTGGGCGTTTCCCAATCTACAAAAGGCCCAAGCTCCTCGCTGTTGAAGCCCTCCCACATGCACCGGGCTTCCTTCAGCGGGTCGGCTTCCTGGGGCGTCACGAAATGGAACCCGGCGGGCAGCGGATAGTCCAGCTTCCCCGTGCGGAAGTCAAACAAATACTCGGTTTCTTCTTCCTCTATGCGGTAACCCCGCTTCTCCGCCGCTTGAATCAGCGCGGTCTGGCCCTTCGTCAAAACGAATTCCCGCGGCTCATCGAAAGCCGGAAAAGCGGTGTCGGCATAGGCGATCATTTCATCGGCCAGCGCTTCATAGCCGGGACGCAGCACAAAGTAAACGGCGCTCGCCGGGTTTTCATAGAATACAAAAGCCACGGGCGTATCCCCGTCCAGCCAGAAGCGGTTCAGCGCCAGATACCGCTTATTCAGCCAGGACGAATTGACGGCGTATTCAAAGAACGGCGCGGCGGGGCCGTTGCGCTCGTCGGGGCAGTACACGTCTGTCATCAGGTTCCAGGCCAGGTCAATGTCCGTCAGGATCTGAAACTGCTTCGTGCGGATGCGGTTCATTCCGTTCCCTCCCGTTTCTCCTCCCGCATGATGCGGCAGGGCTTTTCCCGAAGGTTCTGTTCTTTCTCATAAAACGCGCGGCAGAGCATGGCAAATTCAGCCGGGTGTTCGCATGCGGCTTCGCACTGCTTTTTCTTTTCCTCAGAACGGCGCAGCATGTCCGCGATTTTTTCGCAGGGATAAGCGCCGCATTCCCGGCAGGAGGCCACGCCGTGGGCCTCGATGCACGGCAGCAGCTTGAAGGAACAGGTTCCGCGGCTTCCGCAGCCGGCGCACCGGATTTCCTCGCCGGATACCAGCCTGTCCCGCCATCCGGCGTTTTTCCAGAAAACGGCGGTTTCACGCAGCTCTTCGTCTGTTCTTGCCAGGCGGCGCGGACACACCGCGCAGTCGTCGCCGCAGACAGAATAGACCGGTTCCGCTTTTTCCAGTTCCTCCAGCCGGTCAGAATACCATTTCATGGGACGCCTCCTTCCCGCGCGCTGCGGTTGATCCTGCCGGAATTATTCGACATTCCATCGAAAAATCCTGTTCTTTTGCCGGTTATACTGACAAACTACTTTACAAAATTCCCCTTTCTGATTATAATGTAACAATCCGCAAGATTGAAGGAGGCTGTGAAAATGCCTGTCAAGCCCTATGTACCCGCTGAGATCGAACCCAAGTGGCAAAAATACTGGGACGACCACCAGGCCTTTGCCGCGTCGGAGGATCATTCCAAGCCCAAGTTTTATTCTTTGATCGAATTCCCTTATCCCTCCGGCCACGGCCTGCACGTGGGCCATCCCCGCTCCAACACGGCCATGGACATTATTTCCCGTATGCGCCGGATGCAGGGCTATAACGTGCTGTTCCCCATCGGCTGGGACGCTTTCGGCCTGCCCACGGAGAACTACGCCATCAAGAACAACATCCACCCCGCCATCGTGACCAAGGAGAACATCGACCATTTCCGGGAACAGCTCAAGAAGCTGGGCTTCTCCTTTGACTACAGCCGGGAAGTGGACACCACCGACCCCAACTATTACAAGTGGACCCAGTGGATTTTCCTCAAGCTCTTTGAGCACGGCATGGTGTTCCGGGACAAGACCCTGGTGAACTACTGTCCCTCCTGCAAGGTCGTCCTTTCCAACGAGGACAGCCAGGGCGGCAAGTGCGACATCTGCCACGGCGACGTGATCCAGCTGCCCAAGGATGTATGGTATCTGCGCATCACCAAGTACGCCGACAAGCTGCTGGAAGGCCTGGAAACCGTGGATTATCCCGAGAACATCAAAATGCAGCAGGTGAACTGGATCGGCAAATCCACCGGCGCGTTTGTGAAGTTCCCGCTGTACAAGACGGATGAGACCGTGGAAATCTACACCACCCGGCCCGACACCCTCTTCGGCGTGACCTTCATGGTCATGGCCCCCGAACATCCCCTGATCGACAAGTACGCTTCCCAGATCGCCAACATGGCGGACATCGAAGCGTACCGGGATGTGTGCGCGAAAAAGACCGAGTTCGAGCGCACCCAGCTGACCAAGGAAAAGACAGGCCTGAAAATCGAGGGCCTGTCCGCCGTGAACCCGCTGACCGGCAAGGTGGTGCCCATCTTTATTTCCGACTACGTCATGATGGGCTACGGCACCGGGGCCATCATGGCCGTGCCCGCCCACGACCAGCGCGACTGGGAATTCGCCCACAAGTTCGGCATCGACATCGTGCAGGTCATCAAGGGCGGCGACATTGAAAAAGAAGCCTACACCGGCGACGGCGAAATGATCAACTCCGACTTCCTCAACGGCTATACCAACAAGAAGGACTCCATCGCCCGCGTGCTGGAAGAAATCGAAAAGAAAGGCATCGGCCGGGCGGGCGTCCAGTATAAGATGAAGGACTGGGCCTTTAACCGCCAGCGTTACTGGGGCGAGCCCATTCCGCTGATCCACTGCCCCAAGTGCGGCGTGGTGGCCGTACCCTATGAAGAACTGCCCCTCCGCCTGCCGGAGATCGACGACTTCCAGCCCGGCACCGACGGCAAATCCCCCCTGGCCCGCATTGACAGCTTCGTGAACTGCAGCTGCCCCAAGTGCGGCGGCGCGGCCCAGCGGGAAACAGACACCATGCCCCAGTGGGCGGGCAGCAGCTGGTACTTCCTGCGCTACTGCGACCCGCATAACGACCAGGCTTTCGCCAGCCAGGAAGAACTGAAATACTGGCTGCCCGTGGACTGGTACAACGGCGGCATGGAGCACGTCACCCGCCATCTGCTCTACTCCCGGTTCTGGCACCGGTTCCTCTATGACATCGGCGAAGTGCCTACCCCCGAACCCTACGCCAAGCGCACCGCCCAGGGCATGATCCTGGGTTCCGACGGCGAAAAGATGAGCAAGAGCCGGGGCAACGTGGTCAACCCGGACGAGATCGTGGCGGAGATCGGCGCGGACGCTTTCCGCATGTACGAAATGTTCATGGGCGCGTTTGACCAGGCCATCCCGTGGAGCACCAACGGCGCCCGGGGCTGCCGCAAGTTCCTGGACCGCGTGTGGCGCTTGCAGGACATCCTGGCCGACAGCGACGAATACAGCGCCATGCCTAAAGTTGCACCCATAGCACCATTAATCCAAACGAAATGGAATCAAGGTACACCTTATAACATTCAGTGTCCATTATATACAGAACAATGCGTTACAGGTTGCGTGGCAACAGCTATGGCCCAGGTGTTATACTATCACCGCGCCAACAGCATCAATGCAACACTGAAAGAGATACCAGGATATACTACTGGAACACTCGGATTGGAACTCGATGCTATTCCTGCCAACTCTCCAATTGACTGGGACAACATGGTTGACAATTACACAGGCAAAGAAACATCAGTACAAGGAAGGCATGATGGATC
>CADBCX010000112.1 GCA_902793245.1 uncultured Eubacteriales bacterium
GTATATCAGGAAAACCCTGTGATGTTTTTTATTTCAAGGCTTCTCTCTCATTCTCTACCCACTGGTTGTAGGGAAGAACCGAAATTCTTGACGCAGAACACTTTTTGCAGTATAGTAAACGCATTCCGGATTTGGAAGAAGCTGAAAAATAGCGGAGGCAAAAGCCGGCGGCCGGACATGCCTGCCGCAAGAGGAGGAGAGCAATGGACAATTATCGGGTCATTGACCAGGAAGCGTACTATCGAAAGGGCGTTTTCCGCCATTTTTCGGAAGACTGCAAATGCTCCACGTCCATGACCGCCCGGGTGGATGTGACGGAGCTGGCGAAGCACTCCAAGGAAACGGGTACGAAATTTTATCTCAACTTTCTTTATCTGCTGACAAAAACGCTCAATTCCCGGGACGATTACAAGATGGGATATCTCTGGCAGACCCAGGAATTGATTTGCTACGACCGCATTCATCCCACCCAGTACGTTTTCCATGAGGATACGGAAACCTGCACGCCGGTTTATTCGCATTGGTACGAGGATTATGAAACCTTCTATGCCGCCGCCCTGGAGGACGCGGAAAAAGCCAAGCAAACGCGGGAATACCTGCTGGACGCGGCGAATCATCCCAACTGGTTCGACGCCTCCTTTATCCCCTGGCTGTCTTACGATTCCCTGAATATCGAGCTGCCGGACGGCTACCTTTATTTTGCTCCCATCGTGAATTGGGGAAAGTACCGGGAGGAAAACGGACGCCTGATGATGCCGGTCAGCGTCCGGCTGAACCACGCCGTCGCCGACGGCTATCTGCTTGCCAAAGTTTTTGTTTTGCTGGAGCAGGAAATCAGCGCCTTCTGCAAAGAAGGAAATGTGACGGACTGACTTTTGCCGCGGCATCCGGGAATCCCCGATGCGCAATCCATCAACAGTACAGGAGATGAAATCATCATGAAAAGGAACCTGATTCATTGGCTGGGCCTGACGGGAATCATCGCGCTGCTGTCCTACACGGCGGCGGTGGTCTTCTCGCCGCTGGCGTATCCGGGCTATGACTGGATGGCCCAGGCCGTCAGCGACCTGTCGGCGGAAAGCGCGCCGTCCAGGATTCTCTGGAATCAGCTGGCCGCGCCATACGGCATTTGCAGCGTGGTGTGCGTCACCTGCGCGTGCATCTTTGTGTCCGAAAAGAAAACGTCCTCCCGGCTCTTCCGCGCGGGGATCTACCTGTTTGCGGTGATGAACTGGGTTTCCGCCATCGGCTACGCCATGTTTCCCCTGGCTGACGCCGGGAAAGAAATCGCTTCGTCTCAGGAGATCATGCACATCGTCGTCACGGCGCTGGTGGTGTTGCTTTCCATCGCGTCGCTGGTTTGCCTGATCGTTGCCGGGTTCAGGAAAGGCGGCAGGCGGGGCGTGGGCATCTGCGCCGCAGTCGCGCTGATCATGATGCTGGTCGGGGCCGTCGGGCAGGGCGCGGTGCCTCCCCGGTACTTCGGCATTGTGGAACGGTTCAGCGTCTTTGCCGCGGCAGGATTCACCGCCGCGCTGGGCTGGTGTTTGTTCAGAGGTTTTCAGAATACACAGGTTCAGGAGGAAATATGAAACACATCCGTGCCAAATCGATCCCGGCAGCCTGCCTTCTGGCGCTGCTGTGCGTTCTGCTGGCAGGCTGCGGGGCCTCCGGCGCGTTCGACGGCTCCAGGGTATCCGACGAAAGCGGATTTCGGATGGAATACGCGGCGCTGAACCGGGAGGAAACGGCGGCTTTGCAGCTGGCGGCTGGGGAGGAGATCCAGGTGGTTCTGTCCCATTCCGCCGGCAGCGTAGACGTGACGGTCGGCCAGGAAGGAAAAGCGCCGATCTACAAGGGAACAGCCCAGGAAAACGCGGAATTTCTTCTGACAATCCCGGAGACCGGCCTGTACCAAATTTCCGTGACCGGGCATCAGGCGAAGGGAAAGGTATCCTTCGCCCGGATTGCGGAAAATCCGCAATGACGGGAAGGCGGGCTTTGCGATGAAAGCAATCAAAACGGCGCGGCTGCTTCTGCGTCCGTTCGCGGAAACGGATTATGACGATCTGTACGAATTCCTGTCGCAGCTGCGGGACGATGAATTTGAAGGCTACCCGGGCATCACCCGCGAAAACGGGCGAGACCACCTGAAATACCGCCTCGGCTCGGAGGAGTTTTACGCCATGGCGCTGCTGGATTCCGGCAAAGTGATCGGCAACATCTATTGCGGAAACCGGGACTTTGCCGCGAAAGAGGTCGGCTATATTGTCAACAGGGATTACCAGAGAAAGGGCTATGCCGCCGAAGCCCTTTCCGCCGTCATCGAAAACGCCTTCCGGGCGGGCGCGCACAGGATTTATGCCGAATGCGATCCCCGGAACGCCGCTTCGTGGAAGCTGCTGGAAAAGGTCGGCATGCGGCGCGAGGCCCATTTCAGGCAGAATCTCTTTTTCCGCAAAAGCGCGGACGGCGCGCCAATCTGGAAGGATACCTATGTCTATGCGATTCTGAACAGCGATCAAAAAGAAAATGCGTGAACGAAGCGCCGCGGCCATCGGAAAGACGCGGCGCCGCAATGGCATATGCGCACTGCGGGAGTGGGACATGGATAAGCCGTCGTTTTTCAGGAAGATCTTCATTCTGTTTTTCAGCATGGTCATCCTGCTGTCTTTTTTGCTTGGCGTGTACTTATTCACCTTTTACGACGTCATTTCCCGGGAGGAAAGGCAGGAAGGCACGAAGCAGACGGAGATCAACGGCCTTGAAATCCAGAAAACCCTGGAACAGATGGACGGAAGCCTGCGGGATCTGCTGCTGCAGCAGTACACGAACCTGCAATTGCTCAAAAGCCCGGAGGAAGCGGGCCGCTATTACGCGGCGCAGAGTGTTTTCCGTTCCCTGCGGGACATGCTGGCCAACAGCAAAACCCGCGCGGAATGCATCGTGGTGGCGGACAGCGCCTACGCCATCTGCCTGGATTACTTCGCCAACGGGCTGACCTATGGGGATCGGGAAGCGCTGCGGCAGTTTACCCAGTCCTATGCCTACACCCTCAGCGGAGACCAGAAATGGGGCCATGAACGGCTGAACGGGCAGGAATACGTTTACCGGGTGTATCTGTTCGAGGGCCGCGCCGTGGCCGCGTATTATCGGGCGGCACAGCTGCTCTCCATGATTCCCGCGGACGAAAGCGGACAGGCGTTTGTGCTCTCCGACCGGGACGGCGCGGTGCTTTCCGCTGTCGGGGAAAAGGCGCCGGCGCCCGGCGAAACCCTGGATGAAACCTACAGCAAATCGCTGATTTCCGGCCTGCCTCTGCTGGACGGCGCGTTTTCCTTCTCCTGCTTCGCGCCGCCGTTCTCCGTCTGGGCGCTGCTCCGTTCCAACATGACCACCCTGCTGCTGATCATCCTGGTAACGCTGGGCATCAGCCTGCTGCTGGCCCTCTACCTGCGAAAGCAGATGTACGTCCCGATGCGCAGAATTTCCGACGTGATGGCCCGCATCAAGCGGCAGGAATACGGCGTGCGCGTCACCGATCATTTCGGCACCCGGGAATTTGAGCAGCTGCGGGACAGCCTGAACCAGCTGATGGACGAAATTGTGAACCTGAAAATCAGCCGGTATGAGCAGATCATCGCTTTGCAGGATATGGAGCTGAAAAGCATCCGCCTGCAATTGCGGCCCCATTTTTTCCTGAACGCCATCACCACCATCTCCAGCCTGGACCGGCAGAACAGAGGCAGCGAAATCAGCGCGTATGTGGACGCGCTGTCCAAAAACATCCGGTATATGTTCCGTTCCGGCCTGCATACGGTGCCGGTCAAAGAGGAAATCCTGCACATTGAAAACTACTTTTCCATGCAGGAATGCGTGTATCCGGGCTGTATTTTCCATCTGATCGACCTGCCGCCGGAATTGGCGGACTGGCCGATTCCCCAGATGCTGATCCAGACGATCATCGAAAATGAATACAAATACGCCGTCTCCCTGGAAGACGTGCTGACCATCCTGATCCGCGTGAGCGTGTGCGATTTCGATGGGGAAGAGATGCTCAAAATCACCATTGAGGACGACGGCAAAGGCTATCCCGACGAAGTGCTGGAGGCCATCAACAGCCCAACCGCCCAGCCCGGCCCCGACGGGCACCGGATTGGGCTGTGGAGCGTGCGGCGCACCATGGAGCTGATGTACGAGCGCCGGGGCCTGACCCATTTTTCCAACATCACGCCCCACGGCTGCATGAACACCATCTATGTGCCCCGCAAGCCGCTTCATGAATACAGCGCGCAGACCGCCGCAAAGGGAGAAAACCCATGAACATCCTGCTGGTTGACGACGATATTCCCACGATGGATTTGATTCTGTCCTCCATCGACTGGCCCGCCATCGGCATCGAAAAGGTGCACACGGCGTACAGCATTTCCCCGGCGAAGCAGATTCTGCTGAACAACAGCATCGACCTGGTCATCAGCGATATTGAAATGCCAAAGGGGTCGGGGCTGGAGCTGCTGCAATGGATTCGGGAGCAGGGGATACCCACGGAATTTGTGCTGCTCACCTGCCATGAAAAATTTGAATACGCCGCCACCGCCATCAAGATGGAAGTAATGGAATACATCCTCAAGCCCTTTGACCCGGAAATCATGAAGCTGACCATCCGGCGCTGCGCGCAGAAAATCGCGCGGAAGAAGGAAGAACAGTCGCGGCTGGAAATCGGGGACTGGCACCTGCGCAATCTTGCCCGGGACGAAAACGCCTTCTGGCTGTCCCTGCTCAATACGCCTTCCGGCGATTTGCAGACCCTGCGCGCGGAAATCGCCGCCCGGGGCCTGCTGATTTCCGCCGACGAAGCCTATTGCCTGATCGTGACCCGAATCACGGATTATGAAACCAAAATGCAGGAAATGGGCAATAAGCTTTTCGTCTATTTCCTGAAAAGCCTGTACGCGGAAAAGCTTTTCCGCCGGGACGAAAGCCCCAGGACCGTCATCCGGCTGGAAGAAACGGACGCCTGGATCATCGCTGCCGCCGAAAGCAGCCCGGAACTGGAACGCTCCTGTGTTTCCATCCTGTCCCAATGCGAGCAGACGCTGCATCTGCAAGGCACCTGCTGTATCGGACAGCTGAGGCCCCTGACGGAGCTGGCGTCCGGTTTTCTTCAAATTCAAAAAATCATGGTCAGCAGCGTGGCGCACTTTGGCGGATGCTTCTGGGAGGAACAGGCGCAGGCGGAAAGCGGCGAACAGCAAATATTGAATTTGCAGGAGATGGAAAACCTGCTGCTTCGGAAGGACAAACGGGCCATCCTGAAGGAAATCAAGCGGGAAATGGATATCCGTTCCTCCATGCGCCGGCTGAACGAGCATACGCTGCATACCCTGCGCAAGGAAGTGACGCAGGCCGTGTACGCCCACATGCTCCGGGAAGGCATGCAGGTGACGAGGGCGGTGGGGGACGAAGCCTTTGACCGCCTGGCTGACAACGCCTGCCGCTCGCCCATGGATCTGATCCGCTGGGCCAACTATCTGCTGGAAAGAACCTTTCAGTCCCTGGAGGAACTCAGCCGCACGGATACGCTGGTGGAGCGAATCAACGCTTACATCTCCCATCACTATGCCGAGCCGCTGAGCCGGGACGGCATCGCCGCGGCGTTCCACCTGACGCCCCAGTATCTGGCTAAGCTGTACAGCAAAAAAACCGGAAAGTTTTTGATGGATTTCCTGCGGGAATACAGGCTGGAGCAGGCGAAAAAACTGCTGATCAGCAGCGACATGCCCGTGTCGGAGGTGGCTATGAACACCGGTTTTGATAATTTTTCCTATTTTTCCACCCTGTTCAAAAAAGAAACCGGCATGAGCCCCCAGCAATACCGGACAGGCAACCGGCAAAGATAATACTGTTTTCCGTCTAATATCATTCTTCTTCTAAGAATCTTAAGATTTTATATGAAGAATGGGACGAAAAAGTTTCCCCGTTCGGACATTCGCCTGAACGGGGAAAAGCGCTTGCATCACGCCGCGTCGTCCATCGCGTCCGCCGCGTTCAGCATCCATTCGATATACAGCCCGTATCCGTGGGTGGGGTCGTCCACGAACACATGGGTCACCGCGCCGATGATGCGGCCGTCCTGGAGGATGGGGCTGCCGGACATGCCCTGCACGATGCCGCCGGTGGTTTGCAGCAGGCGCGGGTCGGTGACCTTGATGATCATGCTTTTCTGGGACGGGGCCATCTGGCGGCTGGCCTGGACGATCTCCACGGCATATTCCTTGATCCCTTCGCCGTCGATGGTGGAGAGGATGGTGGCCGGGCCGGTCTTGACCGTTTCCTGGAAGCCGATGGGCAGGCCGTCGGGATAGAGGGGGTTCACGTAGGGCTTGTCCAGTTCGCCGAAAACGCCCAGGTTGGTGTTTTCCTCAATATTGCCCAGTATAACCGGTTCCCGCAGGAAGCTGCCCCGCAGTTCGCCGGGATTGCCCTTCTGGCCCTTCTTCACGTCCACAATGTCCGCTTTCAGCAGAGAGCCTTCCCGCACGGGCAGCAGCTTGCCGGTGTCGCCGTCGTTGATGGCGTGGCCTAAAGCGCCGTAGGTGCCGTTCTGGGGATTATAATAGGAAAGGGTGCCCACGCCCGCCGTGCTGTCCCGCACCCACGCGCCCATGCGGTACAGGCCGGAAGCGCTGTCCAGCGTGGGCTGGAGGGATACGGTGCGCTTGCTGCCGTTGCGCTCGAAAGTCAGCGAAAGCGGCAGGCCCTTGGAAGCGGACACCAACTCCACCAAATGCTGGCTGCTGTTCACCGGCTGGCCGTTCACCAGCTCGATCACGTCCCCCGCCCGGAGTCCTGCGCTTTGGGCGGGGCTTTTTCCTGATACGTCGGAAACGCCGATCACCAGCACGCCCTGGGTGGCTAAGGCCACGCCCACGGCCTCCCCGCCGGGCATCAGGCGCTGTTCGTCCCCGGCTTGGACGCGCATTTTTCCGATGGGGAAGAGGCCGAACAGGTTGACCGAGACTTCCGATTCACCCTTCTCTTTTGCGGTGAGGGTGTTGTTGTTCAGGTTCAGCCGCTCGTCCGTGCTGCTCAGCACCGCCGCGCCCACGTTCAGGGCGTAGGATTCGCCCACGTTCAGCCGGTACGTCTCCGGCAAGGTGCGCAGCGCCTGGGAGGTGGGGGAGAAAACCATCCATGCCGCCAGCGCCGACATGAACGCTCCCGCGATTTTGCGAAGCCATCCCGTTTTCTTTCTCATGGTGTTCCCTCGCTTTGCAAGTTTCTCCTTTCAATATGCCTGGTTTTTCCGCAATTATGCTGGAAAAGGCCCGGCAATTTGGCAGCACATGGAGAATCAGGGAGAATTGAGGTTGATCGTAGCATTGTCTAACGTTCGTATTTCTATGCCAAATATTGAATGAATGTAAAATATGGTTTCTTTGTGACCGCTTTCATCGTTAAAAACACGAACATTAAAATTATTTACGAAAATATTATTCAGAAATTATCTTGCGAAAAAGCCCGCGTCATGCTATAATATCAGATGCGCGGCCCTGCCGTGATTGATTTTTTCGCTTCATCCGTCCGGGTGAGGCGACCGAAGGAGCCATGAACCATGAAAAAGGTTGGCATCATCATGGGCAGCGACAGCGACCTGCCCGTGGTGGAAAAGGCGGCGGACACGCTGCGCTCCCTGGGCGTGCCCTTTGAGGCGCATGTGTATTCCGCCCACCGCACCCCGGAGGAAGCCCGCGCCTTCGCGGTCAGCGCCGCAGACAACGGCTTTGGCGCGTTGATCGCCGCGGCGGGCAAGGCAGCACACCTGGCCGGGGCCATCGCCGCGAACACGGTGCTGCCGGTGATCGGCATTCCGATTAAAAGTTCCACCCTGGACGGCTTGGACGCGCTGCTCTCCACTGTGCAGATGCCCTCCGGCATTCCAGTCGCCACCGTCGCCATTGACGGGGCCGTGAACGCCGCATTGCTGGCCGCGCAGATCATCGCCGTGGAGGACAAGGCGCTTTCGGAAAAGCTGAAAGCTCTGCGGAAAGAGGCCAGCGAAAAGGTCTTGGAAAAAGACAAGGCGATTGCTGAAAAACTGAAATAAAGAGAGTACGCTGAACTCTAACCATACGCTGCATGATAAAGGAGAGATTCTGTTATGGAAAAGACCGCCCAGATGTACGAAGGAAAAGCCAAGAAAGTATTCGCCACCGACAATCCCGACTATTGTATCGTGTCCTATAAGGACGACGCCACCGCCTTTAACGGCCTGAAAAAGGGTACCATCCTGGGCAAGGGCGTCATCAACAACCGCGTCACCAACCACCTGATGCGCCTGCTGGAAAAGAACGGCGTGCCCACCCATTACGTGGAAGAACTGAACGACCGGGAAACGCTGGTGAAGAAGGTCGCCATCGTGCCCCTGGAAGTGATCGTGCGGAACATCGCGGCGGGCAGCCTGAGCAAGCGCCTGGGCCTGCCGGAGGGCGTGAAGATGAAGCGCACCGTGCTGGAATTCTGCTATAAAAACGACGATCTGGGCGACCCCATGGTAAACCAGTACCACATCCTGGCCATGGAATGGGCCACCGAAGAGGAACTGAAGCTCATTTCCGATTATTCCCTCAGGATCAACAGGATCCTGTCCGATTACCTCAAGGAAGCGAACATTGAACTGATCGACTTCAAGCTGGAATTTGGCAAGACCAAGGACGGCCAGATCGTGCTGGCGGACGAAATCTCCCCCGATACCTGCCGCTTCTGGGATTCCACCACCCACGAAAAGCTGGACAAAGACCGCTTCCGCCGCGACCTGGGCGGTGTCGAGGACGCTTACCAGGAGATCATGCGGCGGCTGCTCGGAGAATAATTCGCTGCTCAATTGCCGGCGAGAGGTTACGCTGGGGTTTCACCCCAGGCCCCACCAGGGTGGTGACCACCCTGGACCCGCAATAGCGGATTCTGCTTGCATTGATAACCAAACTTGGTTCCCGCTGTTGCTTGGAGAAACCGATCAATCCTGACTTGATCGCATTGTGCTTCTGGCCCGGCGGACGAACCGCCGATGACCGCCAGTGGCGGGAATCTCATCGGCGGTGAGATCAGGCGAAACGAGCAATGTCCGCTGTGC
>CADBCX010000113.1 GCA_902793245.1 uncultured Eubacteriales bacterium
GATGAACGAGGACGGGGTCATCAACCTGGTGCGGGTAAGGCATCCGCTGATTCCCCGGGACACCGTGGTGCCCTGCTCCCTGTGGCTGGGGCAGGAATTTACCTCTCTGATCATCACCGGCCCCAACACTGGCGGCAAGACCGTCACCCTCAAAACCCTGGGCCTCATGACCCTCATGGCCCAGAGCGGCCTGCACATCCCCGGCGCCATGGGAACGGAATTATCTACCTTTGAGGAGGTATACGCGGACATCGGCGACGAGCAGTCCATCGAGCAGAGCCTGTCCACCTTCTCCTCCCACATGACCAACATCGTGTCCATCATGAACAAGGTGACGCCACGGGACCTGGTGCTGTTTGACGAACTGGGCGCGGGTACCGACCCCACCGAGGGCGCGGCCCTGGCCCAGGTGATCCTGAACGCCCTGCTCAAAATCAAGACCCGTACCGCCGCCACCACCCATTACAGCGAGCTGAAAGCCTACGCCCTGTCCACCAAAGGCGTGGAAAACGCCAGCGTGGAATTCGACGTGGCCACCCTGCGGCCCACCTACCGGCTGTCCATCGGCGTGCCGGGCAAATCCAACGCCTTTGAAATCAGCCGCCGCCTGGGGCTGCCGGAGTATCTCATTGACGAAGCCAAAGACCTGCTGAGCCACGACACCATCCGCTTTGAGGACGTGATCGCCAACGCGGAATACCACCGCCAGATCGCGGAGAAAGAACGGCAATTAGCAGAGGAAGCCCGGGCCGAGACCGTCAGATTGCGCAACGAAGCCGAAAAGCTGTACCGGGACATGGAGGAAAAGCGCGACGCCTCCACCCGGAAAGCGAAAGAAGAGGCCCGTCGCATCGTGGAAAAGGCCCGGCGGGATTCCGAATCCATTCTGTACGACCTAAAGAAGATGAAGAAGGCGGGCTCTGCCCCCGACCACGAAGTGAACGCCCTGCGGAAGAGGCTGGAGGAGGGTATCGACAGCCTGTCCGAAGGCCTGAAAGCGCCCACCGGCAATCTGGCCGAGCCGCCGAAAGCGCTCAAGATGGGCGACATCGTGGAAATTACCCACCTGAACACCAAAGGCACCGTGCTGGCCCTGCCAGACGCCAAAGGTGAAGTGCAATTGCAGGCGGGCATCATGAAGCTGAAAGCCCATATCAGCCAGCTCCGCCTGGTGCAAGAGGAAAAGCCCAAGAAGAAGGTATCCTCCGTTTCCGTGCAGACGGGCGCCGCCATGCGCACCGTGCCCCTGTCCTGCGACGTGCGGGGCCTGGCGCTGGACGAAGCGCTGCAGGAAGTGGAGCAGTACCTGGACGAAGCCGTGCTGGCCGGGCTGCACGAGGTGACCATCGTGCACGGCAAGGGCACCGGCATCCTCCGGGAAGGCATCCAGAAGCACCTGAAAGGCTATCCCCACGTCAAGTCCTTCCGCCGCGGCAAGTACGGCGAGGGAGAAGAAGGGGTTACGGTGGTGGAACTGAAATAAAAGTGTGGAGTGTGAAAAGTGGAGTGTGGAGTTTTATACAGCATATCAATCATTTTTCGCATAATTTGATGAAGTTGTCACCAAACTTCACTCCACTCTCCACACTCCAAACTCCACACTAACTGAAGGGAGTTAGATCAATGAAAGATAAGCAGACCATCCTGGTCGTGGACGACGACCCGAACATCGCGCAGTTAGTCAAGCTGTATCTGGAAAAGGAAGGCTACGAAGTGACTGTGGAAACCCGCGGCGACGACGCGGTGGCGGCGTTCCAGAAGAACCCGCCGAATCTGATGCTGCTGGATATCATGCTGCCCGGTATGGACGGCTGGCAGGTGTGCCGCGCGATCCGGCAGACCAGCAGCATCCCGATCATCATGCTCTCCGCCAAGGACGAAACCTTCGATAAAGTCCTGGGCCTGGAGCTGGGCGCGGACGACTACATCACCAAGCCCTTCGAGGGCAAGGAACTGGTGGCCCGCGTAAAGGCCGTACTGCGCCGCGCCGGACCCGGCGAGAACGAAAAGGACATCCTTTCCTTCCCCGGCCTCTCCATCAGCCTGGAAAAGTACGAGGTCTATTACCAGGGAAAGCTGCTGGACATGCCGCCGAAAGAATTGGAAGTGCTGTACTTTCTGGCTTCACACCAGAACCGCGTGTTCACCCGCGAGCAGCTTTTGGAACAGGTGTGGGGCTTTGACTTTTTCGGCGACAGCCGCACCGTGGACGTGCACATCAAGCGCCTGCGGGAAAAGCTGCAGGACAGCGAAGCCCTGGGCTGGCAGATCCGCACCGTATGGGGCGTAGGCTATAAATTCGAGGTGAAGTGAACCCATGAAGGGTCTCAGTTTGTTTTCCCGGCTGCTGATCCTTTCGGTGAGTGTGGTGCTGGTATGCGTAGCGGTGCTGTCCGGGCTGGGCTATACCAACCTGCGGGACAATATGATCCGCAAGCACATGGAGACCTTGAATGTGCATGCAGAGGAAATCAGTTATCTGGGCAGCCGCATTTCTTTGGACAATCTTTCCATGACATCCAAGCAGAACAGAATCGCCGAAGAACTCCTCATTGCGAAAACCAATCTGCTGTATGAGCAGTATAACGCCGTCACCGTTCTGGTGGAGTATTCAAGGCAGTACCGCTTTTATCCGGCCATCGACGAAAACGTGCAGACCAATATCATCCCCTCTCCCGAAGCTTTTGCGAAGTACGACGAGCTGGCCTTTCAGGGAAAGGGAGATATCGGGGTAAAGAAGAATGCGTTCACGTCGGTTTTCTCCGTGATGGTGCCCTGGGTGCGGGTAAACGAACAGACCCAGCAGAGCACGGTGGTAGGCTATGTGCTCATTCTGTCCACGGCCCAGGCCGTGCGGGATATGTACCGCGATCTGATCTGGCAGACGGCCCTGGCCGCAATGGCCATGTTCCTGCTGGCGTCGGCCATCGTGTTTTTTGTGGCGCAGCAGATGACCCGTCCCCTGACCGCGATGGCGAAAGCCGCGGGCGAAATGGCCCGGGGTAATTTTGAAGCCCGCGCCCCGGAAGGCGGCGGCAAGGAAATCGAAGAGCTGTCCCACGCGTTCAACCAAATGGGCGCCCAGCTTTCCACGCTGGAGCAGTCCCGGCGCGATTTCGTCGCCAACGTGTCCCATGAGCTGCGCTCGCCCATCACGTCCATCAAGGGCTTTGCCCAGGGCATGCTGGACGGCACCATTCCCCAGGAAATGCACGGGCAGTATTTGCAGGTGGTGGTGGATGAAACCCAGCGGTTGGCCAAGCTGATCAACAATCTGCTCAACCTCTCCCGCATGGAAAACGAGGACACCAGCCTGGCTTACAGCCATTTCGATCTGAACGAAATGATCCGCCGGGTGCTGATTTCCCGCATGGCCCAGATCGACGACAAAGGACTGGATATCCAGGTTCGCTTTGAAAACGATTCCTGCTTCGTCCATGCCGACGCCGACCAGATCCAGCAGGTGGTCATCAACTTGCTGGACAACGCCGTGAAATATACGCCAAGCGGCGGCACCATCACGCTGTTCACCAAGACGGAAGGCAGCCAGGTGAGCGCCCGCATCAAGGATGACGGCATGGGCATTCCGGCGGAAGACGCTCCCTTCATCTTCGACCGATTCTATAAAGTGGATAAGGCCCACACCGTCGGCAAAGGCACCGGCCTGGGTCTGGCCATCTGCAAACGCATCATGGAACGACACGGGCAGCAAATCCGCCTGGTCTCCGGCGAGGGCGGCGCGGAATTTGAAATCACGCTGGAAAAAGGCGCCGATCCGGGAGGAAATCATGGAAATACAGGCGCGGGCGAAAATTAACTGGACGCTGGACGCGGTGGGAAAACGGACGGACGGCTACCACCTGCTGGACATGCTGATGCAGCCCCTTTCCCTCTGCGACACTCTTTTCATCGAGCCCGCGGACGGGCTGTCCCTGCGGATTGATGGAATGGACGGGCTGTCCGCGGCGGAGGACAACCTGGTTCTCCGCGCGGCGAAAGCGCTGCGGGAAGCAGCGGGCGTCACCGCCGGGGCTTCCATCCGATTGACCAAACGCATTCCCATGGGCGCGGGGCTGGGCGGCGGCAGCGCGGACTGCGCGGCGGCTCTGAAAGGGCTGAACGATTTCTGGCAGTTGGGCTTCGATTTGGAAAAGCTGTGCCAAATCGGGGTGAAACTGGGCGCCGACGTGCCCTTCTGCCTGCATGACGCGCCCCGGCGCGCCCGGGGCATCGGCGAGCTCCTCTCCCCCATCCGAAGCCACGTGTTTCCCCTGGTGCTGGTGCAGCCCTGCGAAGCGCTGTCCACCAAGGAAGTATTTACCGCTTACCACCAATCCGCCATCGCCTCGCCCGATACGGAAAAAGCAGCGCTGGCGCTGGCGGCGGGAGATTTGCGGGCGTTGAAAGCCTGCGCGGGAAACGTGCTGGAAAGCGCGTCCATCCCGCTGCGGCCCGAAATCGCGGAGGCGAAGAAAACGCTGTATGAATCCGGCGCGGCGTTCGCCCAGATGACCGGCTCCGGCTCCGTGGTATTCGGCGCGTTTGAAACGGACGAAGCCGCCGACCGCGCCTTTTACTCTTTGAAAAGCCGCTATCCCGTCTGTATCCGAACGCAGACGGCGCTGTAAATGGAAAGAGAATGAACGAATTATCAGAGAGAATCGACCTCCCCATGATGGCCGCTTATGTCCGCGGCGCGCTGCCGGGAAGCGGCCCATTGTTTTCTAAGCCCTTGGGCGATCTGACCGAAGAGGACTGCGCCGCGCTGCTGGCGCGGGCCAAAGAAGCGGGGCTGAAGCTGCATTATTTCAAGCGCTTTGAGGAGCTGCCCCGGGTCAGAATGACCATGGGCTTTCTTCGCGGCGTCCAGCCGGAAAGCCTGTTGGACGTGGGCAGCGGCCGGGGTGTGTTTTTGTTTCCCTTCCTGCGGGAATTTCCATGGGTGCCCGTCACCAGCCTGGACCTGCTGGAGAGGCGGGTGGACATGCTCCAGGCCATTCACGACGGCGGGATGGACAATCTGCATCCCCTCCGGCAGGATATCTGCGCCTGGGACGCGCCGGACGCTTCGTTTGACGTGGTGACGCTGCTGGAAGTGCTGGAGCACATTCCCGACGTGGAAGCCGCCGTGAAGAACGCCGTGCGCCTGGCCCGGCGGTTCGTGGTTGTCACGGTGCCCAGCAAGCCGGACGACAACCCGGAACACATTCATCTGCTGACCAAAGATGTTTTGACCGGCCTGTTCCAAAACACCGGGTGCGGTTCCCTGCGCTTTGACGGCGTGCCGGGCCATCTGTTCCTGATCGCCCGAAAGAACGGAGAAGAACCATGAGTTACAGGATCATCAAGTATCCCCGCACGCCCCATCTGGAAGGCTCCAAATTGCAG
This sequence comes from uncultured Eubacteriales bacterium, assembly GCA_902793245.1. Lineage (GTDB taxonomy): Bacteria > Bacillota > Clostridia > Christensenellales > Aristaeellaceae > RUG563. Next base: position 5,389 of record CADBCX010000113.1, read on the forward strand.
CCCGGAGACGAAGACCTGTCCCAGATCCCCTTTTCCGAAATCGCCGGGCGGCATCTTGTGATCGAAGAAAAGATCGACGGGGCCAACAGCGCCGTGTCCTTTTCCCCGGAAGGGGAACTGCGCCTCCAGAGCCGGGGGCATTTTCTCACCGGCGGCTACCGGGAGCGACATTACAACCTGTTCAAGCAATGGGGTGCCATCCAGCGGGACGCCCTGTTTGATGTGCTCGGCGCCCGGTACGTCCTCTACGGCGAATGGCTGTACGCCAAGCACACCATCTATTACGACGCCCTCCCCCACTACTTTATGGAATTTGATATTTTGGACAAGGAAACGGGCCGCTTCCTGGACACGCCCTCCCGCCGGGCGATGACAAAAAGCCTGCCGGTCTGCTCGGCGGCTGTGCTGGCGGAGGGGGAATTCAAGCGGGTGGAGGACGTGACGAAGTACCTCGGCGATTCCAATTACATCACCCCGCGCCATCTGGAAAACCTGCGTTTCGCCGCGGAAAAGGAAGGCCAGGACGCGGACCGCGTCCTCCGGGAAACCGACAGCACCCGTACCATGGAAGGGCTGTACCTCAAGGTGGAAGAGGGCGGCGAAGTAGCGATGCGGCTCAAGTTTGTGCGACCGACCTTTACCCAGACCGTGGAAACGTCTCCAACCCATTGGCTGGAGCGGCCCATCATTCCCAACGGCCTGACCCGGCCCGTGGAAGAACTGTTCCAGCCTTTCCTGAAAGGATAAAAACCATGGAGGATCTGAACGCTCTGCTCTCCGCGCTGCCCGCGCCGCCCGATTACCGCTTCAATTGGACTGCACTGGGCTGTTTTCCCTGCCTGAAAACGTATTTTGACGGTATGGCCCGCACCCACCAGCATCTGCCCTGGCACGGGGAGGACGACGTGTGGACCCACACGAAGATGGTCTGCGAAGCGCTGGCGGGTTTGCCCGGTTTCCGCGCCTTGCCGTCGGACACCCGAAACGCGCTGGCGCTGGCCGCGCTGCTGCACGACATCGGCAAAATCTCCTGCACCAGGCTGGAGGAGGGCATTCTTCGTTCTCCCCGCCACGGGCCGGTGGGCGCGCAGCTGGCCCGGAAAATGCTGTGGACGGAATTCGGCTTAAGCGGCACGGCGGAAAAGCAGCGGTTCCGGGAAACTGTGTGCCTGCTCATCCGCTACCACACCCAGCCGCTGCACCTGTTTGAAAAAAAGGACGCGGATACCCAGGCGCTCAAAATCGCCGCCAATGGGGAACTGGCCCCCGGCTTCTCCTGGCATACCCTGTACCTGCTGTCCGAAGCGGATGTGCTGGGCAGAATCGCCTCGGACAATGAAGAAAAGCTGAACGATATCCAATTGACGCGGGTTGCGGCGCAGGAAGCCGGATGCTATGAGCAGCCTTTCCCATTCGCCTCCAGCCATACCGAACGGGCGCTGTTCAGCGGCGGAAAGGTCTGGCCGGGGCAGGAATTGTACGACGATACCTGGGGCGAAGTGATCCTCATGTGCGGCCTGCCGGGAACGGGGAAAGACACCTGGATTCGGAAAAACCATCACGATCTTCCCACCGTGTGCCTGGACGACCTGCGTGTGAAGCTGGGAGTAAAGCCCGGCGGAAGCGACGGGCATCTCGTTCAGGCAGCCAAGGAGCAGGCGCGGGAATACCTGCGGAAGAAGCAGCCCTTGATCTGGAACGCCACCTGCCTGACGGAAAAGCGGAAGGAACTGATCAGCCTGTTTGAAAACTACGGCGCGCGGGTGAAGATCGTGTATCTGGAAACGGGCTGGGAGGAAAACCTGCGCCGCAACGCGGAACGAAGGGACGCGGTACCGGAGCGCGTGATTGCGGAAATGCTTGAAAAGCTGGAGCCGCCCCAGCGCTTTGAGGCTCAGGAAGTCGTCTGGGCCTGCGTATAAGGAGAAATCGCTATGCAGTATCGGAAGGACAAATACGGAAACCCCCTGTCGGTTTTGGGCTACGGCTGTATGCGCTTCACCACGAAGGCGGGCCGCATCGACCTGGACAAAGCGGAAAAGGAAATCATGGCGGCTATCGCGGGCGGGGTAAATTATTTTGACACCGCCTACGTGTACAACGGTTCCGAGGCAGCGCTGGGAGAAATCCTGCATCGGAACAACGCCAGGGACAAAATCAACATCGCCACCAAACTGCCCCATTACCTGGTAAAAAGCCCCGACAGCATGGAAAAGTATTTCCGGGAACAATTGAAGCGCCTGCAGACCGACCATGTGGATTATTACCTGATGCACATGCTCACCGACGTGAAGACCTGGGAGCGGCTCAAAGCCCTGGGCGTGCAGGACTGGATCGAGGAGAAGAAGCACTCTGGCGCTATCCGGCAGGTGGGCTTTTCCTACCACGGCAATTCGGACATGTTCTGCCAGTTAGTGGACGCCTACGACTGGGACTTCTGCCAGATTCAGTACAACTACATGGATGAGCATTCCCAGGCGGGCGTGACCGGGTTAAAACATGCGGCGGCAAAGGGCCTGCCGGTCGTCATCATGGAGCCCTTGCGTGGCGGCAAACTGGCAGGAAACCTGCCGCCGGATGCTATCAGGGCTTTTGAAAACTACCCCGTGAAGCGCAGTCCCGCGGAATGGGCCTTCCGCTGGCTGTGGAACCAGCCCGAAGTCACCTGCGTGCTCTCCGGCATGAACTCCCTGGACATGCTGAACGAAAACCTTCGCGCTGCCGACGAATGCCGGGCCGGGGAACTGACAGAGAGCGACCATACGCTGCTGAAAACAGTTTCCGAGGCCATCAACGCAAAGATGAAAGTGGGCTGCACCGGCTGCCGCTACTGCATGCCCTGCCCTCAGCATGTGGATATTCCCGGCATCTTCGCCGCGTACAATCGGGTGTATACCGAAAACAAATTTGCCGGGATGCGGGAATACTTCATGTGCACCGGCCTGCGTAAAAACTCCACCGGCGCAGGCATGTGCGTCCAATGCGGCAAGTGTGAAACCCACTGCCCCCAGCAGATTCCCATCCGCAAAATGCTCCAGGAAGCCAAAAAAACGCTGGAAGGCCCCTTCTATCAGATCGGGGTCAGAGCGATCAAATTGGTGATGAAATACTGATGCAAATCTACTTCGCCCCTTTGGAGGGCCTGACCGACGCCATTTACCGCCGGGTGCACCATGCCACCTTCGGCGGGATCGACAAGTACTTTATGCCCTTTATCAGCCCCTCTTCTTCCCTGTCCTTCACCAGCCGCCAGCAGGCGGACATTGATCCCAGGGAAAACGCCGGGGTGCCTGCCGTACCGCAGATTCTGTGCAAGGACGCCGGGCTGTTTCTGGACATGGCGAAGCTGCTGCGGGACGCGGGCTATACCGAAGTGAACCTGAACTTAGGCTGTCCCTCCGGCACGGTGACGGCGAAGGGAAAAGGCGCGGGCATGCTGAAAGACCCGGACGCCCTGGCCCGGTTTCTGGATGAAATCTTCGCCAAGTCTCCCCTGCCCGTGTCCCTGAAAACCCGCTGCGGCTATGATTCTCCCGACGAATGGCCCAGGCTGCTGAATCTCTTTCTGCGCTATCCCGTTCACGAATGGATATTGCATCCACGCACCTGCCGGGAGTTTTACGGCGGAGCGCCCCACCGGGCCTTCTTCCTGGAAGCGGCGGCAAAAGCGCCTTTCCCGGTGGTGTACAACGGCGATCTGTTCCGC
>CADBCX010000114.1 GCA_902793245.1 uncultured Eubacteriales bacterium
CAGCGATAAGGAATGGCAATACGACGCCTGGTTCTCCGCCCCCACGGCCTGCTACGTGATCGAGAAGCCGATTCCGGGCTACCAAACCAAGTATGTCAACGTGGGCATTTATGAGCATATCACCGACCGCTGCTGCGACGGCGGCACCATCATCAACAAGAAAATCCCCAAGACCGGGGATAACGCGCCCCTGGCCCTGTGGGCCGGGATGGTCGCGCTGGGGGCCGTCGGCCTCACCGCGACGCTGGTGATCGGGAAAAAGCGCAGGAAAGCCAACCAATAACAGAATGACCAAGGCGCCGTGCCCTTTTCCTTCTTCTTTGTGATTATTTGCTCCAGGCAGAAAGCCTTGCAACATAAGAGTTTGTGGTCATACGGAACATCATCTCCCGGGGAGACTGCGCAGCCAATCGGCTGTGCAGTTTTTCTGTGTGCGCCCTGCCACCCGCCGCCATCTTCTGGCAATGAGCCGGGCGCGTGATCCCTGTACAGCCGGTTCTATACGACAGAAATGTATAATCATACGGCTTTGCCTTGCCGGATCATTCCTGGTTTTCCTGATGACCGCCAAGCTGCTGCCGCCGGGAACTTATTATCTTGAATACTGGGCAGAGGACATCTTCCTGCGGCACCTGCCCGTTGGGATACAGCCGATTGATATCTCGGCTGGACGCCGCCGACACACTTCGGGCGAAAGAGAGCGCCATGCTGTGGCTCCCGGATGAAACCGCTGCGCTTGACCTTGTTTATTCATATCCTCAAATCTCCGTCCCTGTTCTTCCGCCGGTTCAGGTATTATAACCCCTCCCTCGCCAGTTCCTCGCACAGCGCGGAATAGAAAGCGAATATCTTATCCCGTTTTTTATCCCGCACCATGAAATCCACGATCTCCGTATGGGACACGGAACCGTCCACGCAGTCGCCGCGGTAATTGCCGAAGATGGCGGAGTCACGGGGAACCAGGCCGTCCGTGATCCGGCCTTTCTCGATCAGGCGGGAAAAGACCAGCGGAATCGTCATCACAAAATCGGCAGGCCCGTCGTCCGGGCGGATGGCGGCGGAAAAGCTCTGGCACAGCACGCCGTCCGCCACGTTCATAGTTTCTTCCTCCAGGCTTTCCGTTCGCCTGAGCTCCTCGCAGGCGGTGAAGCTGTCCGGGGCTTTGTCGCCCAGTATCCTGTAAGCCAGGTTGACCCAGAAGGCGACGTACTTCACCGCGAATTTGGGAAACCGCAGAATAAAGGACGCAATGGGCGACCCCTTATGCGGCGTGCAAAGGGTGGTCAGGGAGGCCACCCGCTTCGCCATATCCATTTGCTGGATCATGTACTTGGCGTCCAGGCCGCCCTTGGAGTGGGCGATGATGTTCACCTTCTCCGCGCCTGTTTCTTCAAGGATTTTCCTGATTTCTTCCTTGAGCTGCGCCGCGTTGCCCGCCACCGTGCCAAAGCCGTCCACGCTGCTCTTGTACACCGTGTAGCCCTGTACGCGCAGAATGCGGTCGATCCATCCCCAGGACTTCATAAAAAAGGTGTCCTTCATGCCCAGGCCGTGTACCAATACAATGGGATAACGTGTTTTCATATCCTGTACCCTTCAAAAACAGATCGTGTCTTGTCGCTCGTAAGACTTCACTTCTTATTTTATCCGGCTTCTTTTGCATGTCAAGATCGGATGCCTTCACTTTTCCTGCCACACAATCACACCGTCATGGTCGATATAACAGAGTTTACCATCCTTTTCCACCAGAACCAGGCCATCATGAAAGCTGGCGGCACCATCCCCGCCATGATGGGGCACATCATTCATCATCATCTTCTTGCCAGAAGAAAACCTCGTTGCCGTTCAAGTCCACATAGCCGCGCCGGGTTCCATCCTGCACAAAAGCCAGCCCGTTTTCAAAAGGCTTTGCTTTTTCATATTTGCTGAGAAAATCGGGAAACAAGGGTTCCTCCGGCTTCACGCGTTTTTCTCCGGTGATTTCCTCCCATTCCTCGTCCGTAAGCTTCGGCCCGGACCAATGCTCCGCATCCAGGCCCCGCCGAAGAACGCGCCCGTCCCGGTCGATCACCGCCCAATCCTCTTGCGAGAATTGCACCACCGCGAAGCCCTGCTGAAAATCATTGACATAGATAAATTGGGGCTGAATGACCACGTTCCCCTGTAAGTCCGCAAAGCCCAGCAGCCCTTCTTCATTTTTCACCGCGATGCGGCCATCGGCGGCATGGTGGGCATACAGGGAATGAATGCCCTTGGGCAGCGGAATTTCCGAACCGGTTTCATCGATCAGGAAAAACGCCAGGTTGTTTCCGTCCTCTGTTTGATACGCTACGGAAGCGACGCCTTCGCTGAAGATGGAGGGGTCAACCGACTGGAATAAGCAGGGAATGACCAGTTCGCCCGTAGTGCGGTCCACAAACCCGGAGCGGAAGGTATCGTCAATGACGGGAATCAGGCGGCTTTGAGAGGGCCAGGGCCAAACGGCCTCCCAGACCAGCCCGGAAAAGAAGCCCGAGCGGATGTCGAAAAACCCTTCTTTCTTATCATGCAGCAGGATTTCTTCTCCGTCCTCATCCTCACCCCAAACCAGATCACTCCATCGGGTGACCAGCCAGATTCCCGTGTCTTTCCCGCCATAGTATTGGCCGTCATATCCGGAATCCAGTGAATATTCCGGCGGCAGGACGAATTCTCCTGTCCGGTCAATGACACCTTGATAGTCTCCGTCCAGGAATGGCGCGTCGTTGGGAATATGGTTTTCGGGATACAGCGTCACGCGCGCATACCCACCGCGGAAGCCGGAAGCTCCATCATACTGCGGCGCAATGGCCCATTGGCCGTTCACGTCAATATAACCCCATTTCCCTGTCGCCTCGTCATAAGCGGGAAACCGGGCGGAATCGGTATCCGCCTTTCCATGGATGACCGGCAGCAGCATGATAGCCAGCAGGAGTACCAAGATCTTTTTTTCATCTCATCATTCTCCTCCACAGAGCAGTATGGTTTTGTTACCACATGCACCGATACAGCACGTTTCCTTCCCGATCCACGAAAATCACTTCGGGATAAAGATCAATCCGGGCAAGACCGTCCCTGAATTCCTGACAATAACCGTTGACCGGCGGGAAAGCCCATCGGCCCCGCTCGTCGATATAACCCGCCTTCAAGGTGGCAAGTTCTGTAATAGGAAACAGGCCGTCAGAGAACGCATCATGCCAATGTCCGTCTTCCACCCAAAAAATCGGCGGCGTGAGGATTTCACCCTTGTCGTTGAACAGGCCGACGCCGCGTCCGCCATTGTAAAGCAGTTGATCGGAATGAACTTCATAAAACGCCACGCCGTTTTCTTTGAAGTCGCCCACACCTTCGAGACCTTCGATTTCCAGCCGGAACACTTCGTCTCCCGATGGATTCAGAAACACAACCGGGCCGCCGTCCGGCGCGGCGCAGCGGATCAGGCCGTGAGAACAGTACATGCTGCTGCCACGGGCATCCGCTTCATCCCAGCGGGTAAATGCGGTTCTTCCGTCCGGCGTGATCATCGCGTATTCGCCAGACGATTGTTTAACGCAGGCCAACCCCTCACTGAACTCGTAAGCCCATTCATATTGCGGTTCAATCACGGCGTTTCCCTGCATGTCGATATATCCGCACAAATCCGTTTCGCAGTTCCACACAGGCGCTAAGCCGTCGCGGAAAGTTCCGGATGCGAAGCATTGCTCCGGCAGCGGGATTTCCCGCCCCTTTCTGTCGATCAGCAGCCATCCGTCCGCTATTTCCGAATCAACCGGCATGACCATACAGAAATCGCCCGAGAATCCCCGGCTGTCATCGGGAGAGTACCGGCAGGGGATCACGACTTCCCCGGTGGTACGGCTGGCAAAGCCCAGCATGTCGTCTGCCGTAACGGGAATGTATATGCTGTCGGAATATTCGTACCAATACCATTGTACAACCACATGATCATAGACAAGGCCGGAAAAGAATCCGGAGGGAATATCAAAAAAGCCTGCTTTGCTGTCCTTTTTCCAACCGTCCACCACCAGATAAATCCCCGTGTCCCGTCCGCCGGCATAATCACCGGAATCGGATTGAGAAAGGATCTCAGCGTATTTAGGCGGCAGAACCCATTTCCCGGCAGGGTCGATGATGCCATAATACCCCTCATCCTGCATGGGCTCCCCTTCCGGAACTTGCCGAGCCAGTGCATAATCCCCCCGGAAATCCTCCGCCCAGGTGAACGTGCCGGGAATCACCAGGTTTCCCTTGCAGTCGATGTATCCCCACAAGCCGTTATCGTCCTTCACGGCGTACAGGGGCTTTCCTGCCTCCGCGAAAGATATGAGCGGTATAAACAGTACCGCGACAAACAGCACAGCCAGGAATCGTTTCATTGTTTTTTCTTCCTTTCATTTTCTCCTCATCCATAATAACACATTTTTTCAGTGTTTTGTTTCATCCATCCAAAATTTCATCCATTTGACGGGCACAAGTTGGCTGCAAAATCAAAACAATTGCAGCCAACTTGCAGCCAGTCCAAAAACGAACATCCCGGAAGTGCTTGTAAAATCAGCACTTCCGGGGTGAAAACCTTCAAGAAATCATTATTTCCACTCGATAAAAGCCTTTTTAACTCGTTATTTTGTAGCGTTCTCGCTACTGATTGACTTTATCGGTTTATATGCAATTCTTCGTCATCGTATATTTTTTTCTTTACGGATCGACAATTATCGGGTAAAATAGAAGATGATTCAATGATTGCAAACGGTGCTTTGGGGCGGCGGTATATACAGCGGTTTTAAGGCGCAGGTTTCCACCGCGGCGATGATCGGGAAAAATGCCTGCAAAACGGAAAGATGGAGGGACAGAATGCCTGAAAAAAATTTTCAGCTGAACGAACAAAACATTTCCATCGTTCGGGAGATCGGAAAGCATATGCCCGGGGGATTTTTTATCTACCGCGCCGAGCAGCCCGAGGAGCTGCTGTACGCCAACGAAGCTGTGTTCGACATTTTCGGCTGCGACGATCTGGAGGATTTCAAAAGGCTCACCGGCTACACCTTCCGGGGCATGCTCCATCCGCTGGATTACGAAAAGGTCGCGGCGTCCATCAATCAGCAGATCCGGGACCGCGAGGAAAAGATGGATTACGCCGAATACCGGATCATCCGCAAGGACGGGGCGGTGCGCTGGGTGGATGATTACGGCCATTTCACGGAAACGGAAGCCTACGGCGGCATTTACTATGTGTTCATCTCCGATATCACGGAAAAGCGGGAACGCATGGAATCCGACCAGAAGAAATACCAGAGAGAACTGAACAATATGATTACCGCTATGGCGTCAGATTACCGCAGCGTATATCATGTGGATCTGGACGCTGACGACGCGGTCTGCTACCGTGTGGACCCGGAGGATGCCGGCGATCAGGAAGGCGTTCATTTCTCCTTTCATCAGCGGTTTCAAGAATACTGTACGCAGTATGTGGACGAGGAATACCGGGAGGGCTTCCTCCGCTTTATTGATCCAAACCAGATCAGGCTGGCTTTAGCCACGGAAAACATCATCGCCTACCGATACCTGATCCGGCGCGGCGGCAAGGAATCCTATGAAATGCTGCGGATGGCGGGCGTACGGCATCCGGCGGACCGGGAGGATCATATCGTGCACGCCGTGGGCCTCGGCTTTACCGATATCGATTCGGAGATGCGCAAGAACCTGGAACAGCAGAAGGCCATAGCCGACGCGCTGGAGGCGGCCAAGCAGGCCAACCTGGCCAAAACGGCCTTCCTTTCCAACATGAGCCACGAGATCCGCACGCCCATGAACGCCATCATCGGCCTGAACAGCCTGGCGTTGCGCAGCAAAGTCCTGCCGGCGGAAACTCGGGAATACCTGGAAAAGATCGGCGGCAGCGCCCGGCATCTGCTGGGTCTCATCAACGAAATTCTGGATATGAGCCGGATCGAATCCGGGCGGATGGTGCTGCGAAAAGAAGAATTTTCCTTCCGCAGCATGCTGGAGCAGATCAACACGATGGTCATGTCCCAGTGCACGGAGAAAGGGCTGAAATACGAGTGCCAGGTTCTTGGCGGCGTCAGCGATTACTATATCGGCGACGATATGAAGCTCAAGCAGGTGCTGATCAATATCCTGTCCAACGCCATCAAATTCACCGATCCGCCGGGGAGCGTTTCCCTGACCATAGAACGCACCGGGACCTTTCACGAACAGTCCACCCTGAAATTCGTGATCTCCGATACCGGCATCGGGATCGATCAAAATTATATTCCGAAGATCTTCGATCCCTTCACCCAGGAAAACAACAGCCGCAGCAGTAAATACGGCAGCACCGGCCTGGGCATGGCCATTACCCGGAGTATCGTGGAGCTGATGAACGGTGAAATCTCCGTCCGATCCGAAAAGGGAAAAGGCTCGGAGTTTACCGTGGTGATCTCCCTGAAAAACTGCAGGCATCAAGGCCCGGCGACTCATTACATCAAGCCGAATGATATGCGTGTGCTGATCGTGGACGACGAAGAAATCGCAGCGGAGCACGCCCGGCTGGTGCTGGACGAAGTGGGTATCCGTGCGGATATCTGCTTGACCGGCGAGGACGCCATGCAGATGCTGGAGGTGCAGCACGGCAAGCATGCGCCCTATAACCTGGTGCTCCTGGATTGGAAGATGCCGGAAATGGACGGGCTGGAGGTGGCGAAGGAAATACGGAAGCGCTACAGCAGCGAAACCACCGTGATCATCCTGACCTCCTTCAACTGGGACGAGATCATGGACGAGGCGCTGCACATCGGCGTGGACAGCTTCCTGGCCAAGCCGCTGTTCGCCTCCAACGTGATCGACGAGTTCGAGCGGATCGCAAGAAAGAACAACATGTCGCTTTTCAAGGAGCGGAAACGGGCGGAACTGAAGGACAGGCGGATTTTGCTGGCGGAGGATATTATGATCAACGCGGAGATCATGAAACATCTGCTCGCCGCGAAGGAAGCCGTGATCGACCATGCCGAAAACGGAAAGCTGGCGGTGGAAATGTTTGAAAAGAGCGGCGTCGGATATTACAGTGCCATACTGATGGACGTGCGGATGCCGGAAATGGACGGCCTGGAAGCGGCACAGACGATCCGGGCGCTGGACAGGCCGGACGCCAGGCGGATTCCCATCATCGCCCTGACCGCCAACGCCTTTGACGAGGATGTGCAGCGCAGCCTGCAGGTGGGCATGAACGCCCACCTGTCCAAGCCGGTGGAGCCGGAGCTTCTGTATCAAACGATGGAAGAGCTGATCTGGGAAGCGGAGAAGGAAAACCGGTAAGGAGAGACGGGATATGGAAAGCAAACGCAAAAACAGGACGGTGCTGGTCACGGTGCTCGGAAGCACTGCCCTCGCCGTGATCCTGATCGGGGGCGCTTTCCTGATGGCGGGAAGCGCCCACCGGGACGCGACAGATGCCGCGCACTCCGTGAGTCTGCTGTATCTGGACGAATTGGCCGGACGCCGGGAGCAGGTGGTGGAGGACAAGCTGAACAGCAATATCCAGGTAATCCGGGTCGCCCTGGAAATGCTGGACGATGAGGATCTGAGCGATCTGGACCACTTGAGGAATTACCAGCGGCGGGTCAAGCGGTTTTTCAACCTGGAGCGCTTTGCCTTCGTGGATGAAAACGGCTTGGTCTATACGGCGGACGAGGGTGTGCGGGATGAAATGGGTCAGTACCCGTTTGATTATCAGACGCTTTCGGAACCGGGCGTTTTTATCAAGGATCAGTCCGTTCCCGACAAGCGGGTGATCATCGCCTATCCGATCAGGGACAGAAAGCTGTCGGTGGAGAGTCAGCCGTTGGCAATCTGCTTCATGGAAATCGATATGAACACCCTGCTGCAGGACGTTTCCATGAAATCTCAAAGCTCCGGAACTACTTTTTCAAATATATATACATCTGACGGCATCGCGCTGACTAACACCGTATTGGGCGGCCTGGCGGTGGAGGACAATTTGCTGGAAGCGCTGGCGCACGCGGAATATGACAAAGGTTCTTCCTATGCGTCCGTGATTCGGGATTTCCGCGAAGGAAACAGAGGAGTCACGGCTTTCACCTACGGTGACACCAAGGAAATGCTGAGCTACGTGCCCGTTCCGGGAACTAACTGGATGCTGACCTACCTGATCCGGGACCAGATCATCAGCGAACGGATTGATTCCGTTTCCAACAGGATCATCGTCCGGAGCATACTCCAGTCAGCGCTGATCGCGCTGGTGCTGGGTGTAATGTTTGCCTTTATCATCCGGCAGAACAGGAAAAACGCCATGCTTGCGCTCGAGAAGGAAACAGCGGACGCGGAAAACCGCGCCAGACAGCAGGAGATGGAAGAAAAGCTGGCGCTGCAGGATCAGCTGCTGGAGCAGCGTCAGGCCCTGCAGGAAGCGCTGGAGGCGGCGGAGCAGGCCAGCAAGGCCAAGACCGCCTTCCTTTCCAATATGAGCCATGAGATCCGCACGCCTATGAACGCCATCATTGGGCTGGACAGCATCGCCCTGAACGATCCGGACGTTCCGCCAAAAACCAGGGAGCTTCTGGAAAAAATCGGAGGTTCTGCGCAGCATCTGCTGGGAATCATCAACGACATCCTGGACATGAGCCGGATTGAGTCCGGGCGTATGATCATCAAGAATGAAGAGTTTTCCTTCTCTGACACGCTGGAGCAGGTCAATTCCATTATCAGTGGCCAGTGCCGGGACAAGGGGCTGAAATTCGACTGCCGCACGGTGGGAAAGATAGACGATTATTATGTCGGCGACGAAATCAAGCTCCGCCAGGTGATGATCAATATTCTGGGCAACGCGGTGAAGTTCACGCCGCAGGGCGGAGAAATCACCTTTCTGATCGAAGAGGGACAGCGCTTCGGCGGTAAGGCTGTGCTGAAGCTCATTTTCCGGGATACCGGCATCGGCATGAGCAAGGAGTTTCTGCCGCACCTCTTCGACGCGTTCAGCCAGGAGGATTCCTCCTCCAAAAGCAAATACGGCAGCACCGGCCTTGGTAT
>CADBCX010000115.1 GCA_902793245.1 uncultured Eubacteriales bacterium
ACGGCGACGAGGGACACTTCCTGCGGGACGAGCAGAACCCGCTGGATTGCTCCTGCGTGATCGTGGACGAGATGAGCATGGTGGACGTGTTCCTGATGCGTTCCCTGCTGCGGGCCTTGAAGCCGGGCACCAAGCTGATCATGGTGGGGGACGCCGACCAGCTGCCCTCCGTCGGCGCGGGCAACGTGCTGGGGGATATTTTAAAGAGCGGCGCTGTGCCCTCCGTGCGGCTCACGGATATTTTCCGCCAGAGCGAACAAAGCCTGATCGTCATGAACGCCCACCGCATCAACCACGGGGAAGCGCCGATTTTAAATCAAAAGGGCAGCGACTTTTTCTTTGAGCGCCGGATGCATCCCGAAGCCGCGGCGGAGGCCATCGTGGGCCTGTGCACCCAGCGGCTGCCCGCGTTCCTGCGCACGGATGCTCCCGCCCGGGATATTCAGGTGCTTTCCCCTACCAAGAAAACCGGAGCGGGGGTCTATCAGCTGAACAAAATGCTCCAGGCCGCCCTGAACCCGCCGGGCCTGCGCAAGCCGCAGATTCAATACGGGGAAACGGCGTTCCGCCTGGGCGACAAGGTGATGCACGTCAAGAACAATTACCAGCTCGCATGGAAGGCCGACAGCGGCGCGGAAGGCGAGGGGGTGTTCAACGGCGACGTGGGGTTCATCACGAAGGTGGACACGGAGGACAGGATCGTGACCGTCCGCTACGACGACGAGCGGGCCGTGGAATACGATTATCAGCAGCTGGAAGAACTGGAGCTGGCTTACTGCCTGTCCGTGCATAAGAGCCAGGGCAGCGAATTTCCCTGCGTGGTGATGCCGGTCGTGGGCGGCCCGCCGCGGCTTTTGACCCGCAACCTGTTCTATACCGCCCTCACCCGCGCCCGGAAGCTGGTGGTGCTGGTGGGTCGGGAGGACGCAATCGCCGCCATGGTGCGCAATAACCATATTGCGGCCAGGTTTACGACGCTCAGGCAGAGGCTGGAGGAGGAAATAGGCAACAGGGATTAGGCAATAGGCATTAGTGATTAGGTTCCCTTGCCTGCTCGTTCAAATCAATCATTTTGGAGAAAGCGAAAAATGACGCTGAGAATTGGTCAATTTACCGATACATTTCTTCCCATCGTGGACGGGGTGGGCCGGGTGGCGCTGGCGTATTCGGAAACCTTATGCAAGCTGGGCCATCAGGTAACGGTGGTCGCGCCCATGTACGACACCGGTTACCGGGGCGGGTATCCATTTGAGCTGGTGGATTTCTCCGCCCGCAAAGTGCCCGGCATGGGCCAGTACAAGACCGGTGAAGCCCCCTGGGACCCGCATTACCGCAAACGGATGCGCATGATCCCCCTGGATATCGTTCACACCCACAGCCCCTTCACCGCGGGCAGCGAAGCCCTGCGCCTGGCGGTGCTGCGGAAAATTCCGCTGGTGGCCACGTTCCATTCCAAGTATTACGACGATTTTCTGAAAGTCACCAAGTCCGAAACTCTGGCCAAGGCAGGGGTCAAGTTTGTGGTGGATTTTTATAACCGCTGCGACGAGGTCTGGGCGGTCGGGAAAAACACCGCCGACGTGCTGCATGAGTACGGCTATGACGGCGACATTCAGGTGATGCCCAACGGCGTGTCCTTGCGGGACGTTGACCCGAAAGCCATCGAGGAGGTCAACCGCCGCTGGGGGCTGAAAAAAGACCCGCTGCTGCTGTTCGTGGGGCAGATGAACTGGAAAAAGAATATCCTGACGGTGCTGGAAGCCTGCACAGCCCTGAAAGCTCAGGGGAAAAAGTTCCAGCTGGTGCTGGCGGGCCAGGGTCCGGATATGCGGGAAATCGAGCAGAAAATCAGTGAACTGAACCTGAAAGACCGTTCCCATCTGGCGGGGCACATCACCGACATGAAGCTGCTGGACGGGCTGTACAGCCGGGCGTCCCTGTTCTGCTTCCCTTCCCTGTACGACGCGGCGCCCATGGTGGTGCGGGAAGCTGCCGTGATGGGCACCCCCTCCGTGATGGTGCGGGGCAGCACCGCTGCAGAAATCATCCGGGACGGGCAGAACGGATTCCTGTGCGAGAATGAAGCGCTGGATCTGGCGCGGGTTATTTCCGCCGCGCTGGATCAGCCGGAACGGTTGAAGGCTGTCGGTGACAGCGCCCGGGAAACCATTCCCATTCCCTGGGACGGCATCATGGAAAAGGCCGTGGAGCGCTATACCCGCCTCATCGCCCTGGGAAAAGAAGGAAAGCTGAACCGGAAATATCTGCGGGTGATTTGATGGGGCGGGGGACGCTTTGGCGGACCCTTTAAGTCACAAAATTTTTAGAGTACAGAGTGCAGAGTACAGATGATTTAGTGTACGCTTTTGGCTGGTTCCTTCATAATATTTCCCAAGTCGCAGTACCAAGAAGGTTAGAAAAAGAATGAACATCAAGATCGTGGTTGCCACCCACAAACCCTATCCCATGCCGGACGGGCCCATGTATCTGCCCGTGCAGGCAGGAGCCGCCTGCCATGAACGCCTGGCCTGCCAGGGAGACGACACGGGCGAGAACATCAGCGAAAAGAACGGCGTTTACTGCGAAATGACGGCGCTGTTCTGGGCCTGGAAGAATCTGGACGCGGACGCCCTGGGCCTGTGCCACTACCGCCGCTATTTCCGGGAGCCGGGCAAAAATGAACCGGCGCGGGAAGAAACGCTGCAAAGGCTGCTGAAAGAAACGCCGGTCATCCTGCCGGAAAAGCGGAACTACTTCATCGAAACGGGAGAAAGCCAGTTCGTCCATGCCCACGGCCAGGACAGCCTGGACGCCCTGCGCGGCGCGCTGAAAGCGCTGTATCCCGCCTATCTTCCCGCCTTTGACCGCAGCATGGGAAGAACCTCCGGCCACCGCTTCAACATGATGGTCATGCGGCGGAAGGAATTGGACGCTTACTGCGCCTGGGTATTCGGCATCCTGTCTGAAACGGAAAAACGCCTGGGCGCGCCCGCGCCGCGCATGCTGGGGTTTCTGGCGGAACGGCTCATGGATGCCTGGATTGAAACGGAAAAAATGCCGTACAAAGAGATGAAAGTGTACCACACGGAGAAGGAAAACTGGCTCGTCAAGGGCGGCAGGTTTCTCCTTCGGAAAATACGGGGAGCCAAAATACAAGAAAACAGGATCGGATGAAATGAAACAGATATCCATCAAGAAAAATTTCATCATGAACGTCTTCGTCTCGCTGGCCAACGCGCTGTTCCCGCTGGCCGCGTACCTCTATGCCGCGCGCATCCTGCTGCCGGTGGGCATGGGAAAGTATACCTTTGCCACGTCGCTGATCGCCTGGTTTTCCATGTTTGCGCAATTGGGCATTCCCGAATACGGCGTGCGGGCCGCGGCCAAGGCGCGGGACAGCCGGGAGGAGCTGACGAGGACGGCGCACGAATTGCTCATGATCAACCTGGTCATGAACGCCGTCGTTTACCTGGTTTTCTTTCTGGCGCTGGCGGCGGTGCCCAAGCTGCAGGGGGAAAAGAAGCTCTACATCCTCATGAGCGTTTCCATCCTGCTCACGTCCCTGGGCGTGGAATGGCTGTTCAAGGGCCTGGAGCAGTACACCTATATCGCCGTTCGTTCCATCCTGTGCAAGCTGGCGGCGATGGCGCTGGTGTTCCTGCTGGTGAAGGAAGAAAAGGACTATGTGATCTACGGCGTGCTGTCCATCGCCGCCGCTTCCGCGTCCAACATCCTGAACCTGATTTTTCTTCGCAGGCATATTGGCTTTCGCCCGGTTGGCAATTACCATCCGCTTCGCCACATGCAGCCGGTGCTGATCTTTTTTGCCATGGCCTGCGCCACCACGGTCTATACCAACCTGGATGTGCTGATGCTGGGCTTCATGCGCAGCGAAGCGGACGTGGGCATCTACAACGCCTCGGTGCGGGTCAAGTCCCTGCTGGTGGGCGTGATCACGTCCCTGGGTACGGTGATGCTGCCCCGGGCGTCTTATTACGTCCATCACGGACGGATGGAGGATTTCCAAAGCATGAGCCGCAAGGCGCTGTGCTTTGTTTTCCTGGCCGCCCTGCCCTGCATGACGTTCTTCTTTGTGTTTGCCGAGCCGACCATCCTGCTGCTCTCAGGCTCGAAGTTTTTAGCTGCCGCCACGCCCATGCGCGTGCTGATGCCCACGCTGCTGCTGATCGGCGTCACCAACATCCTGGGCTTTGAGATGATGGTGCCCACCGACCGGGAGCGGTACGTGCTGTATTCTGTGGTCATCGGAGCGCTGGTCGATCTTGTTCTGAACGCCGTGCTGATTCCGGTTTACTCGGCGACGGGCGCCGCTTTCAGCACCCTGGCGGCGGAGACGGCCGTGCTGCTGGTTCAGCTGTGGTTCATGCGGAAAGAGGCGCGGCAGGTGTTTTCGGGGATTTCATACGGAAAAATCGTGCTGGCGCTGCTGCCCGCGGCGCTGCTTTCCTTCTGGCTCACCCTGCTCCATTGGAGCAGCTTTGTTACGTTGGCGCTGGCTGCTGTGCTGTTCTTCGGCGTTTACGGCGGCATGCTGCTGCTGATCCGCGAGCCTATGACGCTTGAACTGACCGGATTCATGATCAGAATGCTGAAAAAATGGATAAAGAAATGATACGGGAAAGAAAGCCGCTGATTTCCGTGATCGTGCCGGTCTACCGGGTGGAAGCGTACCTGGAAAAGTGCGTGAATTCCATCCTGGCGCAGGATATGGCGGACTTTGAACTCATTTTGGTGGACGACGGTTCGCCGGACGGCTGCGGTGTGATTTGCCGGCGGTACGCGGAAGCGGACAGCCGCGTCCGGTACATCCGCAAGGAGAACGGCGGCCTGTCGGACGCCCGCAACGCGGGCATTGACGCGGCGCGGGGCGAGTACCTTTCCTTCATCGACGCGGATGATTACGTGGAGCCGACTTACCTCAGCTGCCTTTTGTCCCTCCTGCAAAGCGCGCCCGGCTGCAAGGTGAGCCAGGCTAACCATTTTGTGGAGCGAAATGGGAAAAGCCGCCCGGAATACCCGGAGGAAAGCGTACATGCCCTATCCGCCAGGGAAGCCTTTGAAGCGGTGCTGTACCATGACCGGGTGGACGTGAGCGGATGGGGCAAGCTCTACCATCGCTCTGTGTTTGCTTCCCTGCGCTATCCCGAGGGCAGGCTGTACGAGGATACCTGGATTTTCGGGGATGTGCTGCTTTCAACGCCTGTGTACGTGTACGGCGGACAGCCGCAATACCATTATGTGCAGCGGGACAGCTCCATTGTGAACCGGGGCTTTTCCGATCAAACCGCCCAGTTTATTGAATCCGTGGAACGGCTGACGGATACCGCGCTTCAAGCGTATCCCGATCTGAAGCCCGCGTGCGACCGCCGCCTGACTCATGCCCGGCTGAGCGTGCTGCGGTATATGGAGCGCTGCCCGGCGGAATATCAGGGCTTGCGGGATGAACTGCGGGCAACCGTGCTGAACAGCGGCCCGGCGGTCTGCGCCGACCCTCGCGCGCCCCGGCGCGACAAGCTGGCCATCCGGCTGCTGGGGTTGGGATATTTCGCCTTTTATAAGGGCTGGGCTTTGTACAACAAGATTCGCTGAGCGGAAAGCGGGGGAGACAGTGACCAGCAAGCTATTGACGATCTCAATCGCCGCGTACAATGTGGAAGCGTTCATTGAACAGGCGCTTTCTTCCGTGTGCCTTCCTGAAATCATCGACCGGCTGGAAATCTTCGTGGTGGACGACGGCGGCACGGACGGCACGATGGAGATCGCGCGGCGGTTTGCGGAGCGCTATCCGGCCTCCGTGTTTCCCGTGCACAAGGAAAACGGCGGCTACGGCTCCACGGTCAATTACAGCCTGGCCCACGCCACCGGCGATTTTTTCAAGCTGCTGGACGGGGACGACTGGTTCGATTCCGAGGGGCTGGTGCGGCTGGTGGAAACGCTTGAAAAGACCGGCGCGGACATCGTCATGACCAACTACCAGATCGGCCCCGACCCGGAACACCTGACCCTCCGCGACTATTACGCCGAGGAAGGCGGCGATGTGAAAGACCTGTCCCGCTTCACCGCGAAAAGCGATTTCGGCATGTGGGCCATGACCTTCCGCACGGCGGTGCTGCGGGCCTGCCGCCTGAACCTGCCCGAGCATACTTTATACACGGACGCGCTGGTGGTTTCCTATCCCCTGTCCGCGGCGAAAACCATGCAGTATTTTGATTTTTCCGTGTACTGCTACCGCGTGGGCCGCGACGGGCAGAGCATGTCCAGGCAGTCCATTGTGAAGCACTGCCCGGAGATGATCCGCCTGGACGTGCGCCTGGCGGAATACTGCGCGGGCCAGATGAACAACCCCAATTATCCCATCATCCGGAAGCGCGTCAGCGAATACCACGCTGGCACCGTTCATTTCATGCTGCTCCTGCCCGTCTGCCGAAAAAGCCTGCGGGAAATCAAAGACCTGGACAAAAGAATCCGCGCCGTTTCGGAAGATGTGTACCGCTTTGCCGAACATGCGGGCCATACCGGCGCGCTCCTTCGCCTCATGCGCCGTACCGCGTATGTTCCTTATTGGGGAATGCTTTTCCTCCAGGGCATGCTGAAATATTAACGTCTGTTGCCAAAGCAGTTCATTTGCGAAGCCAAAAGGAAAACGCAACGGTTCAGCCGCCCTTTGAGTCCGCCGGACTGTGTTCTCAGGGGAAGGCGGAAGCTCAGAGGGGAACGAAGGAGTAAAAACGATGAATGATTTTCTGTTCGCCCTGAACACCGTGCTGCCCCTGCTGCTGCTCATGTCCCTGGGCTTTTTTTGCCGCAGGATCGGGCTGCTGACGGAAGCGCTGGTCAAGGGCGTGAACCAATTGGTGTTTAAAGTGTTCCTGCCGGTGAACCTGTGCGTCAGCGTCATGAACACGCCCAATGACACAGCTATATCCACGCAGGCGTTCCTGCTGGCCGCCATCGGGCTGGCGGCGGATTTCGGCGTTCTGTTCCTGTTGATTCCCCGCATTGAAAAGGACCGGAAAAAAATCGGCGTCATGATCCAGGGCATGGCCCGGGGCAATTACGCCTTTTTCGGCATCCCGCTGGTGGCGATGCTGTTCCCGGGGCAGGACACCTCCCTGGCCTCGCTGATGGTGATCGTCACCATTCCGGCGTACAATATCCTGTCCGTGGTGGCGCTGTGCGTGTATGGCGAAGGCGAGCTGAAAATCGGCAAGGTGCTCCTCAACATCGTGAAGAACCCGCTGATCATCGGCACGGTCTTCGGCTATCTGTTCTGGACGCTGCGATTTCAGCCCCCGGGTTTCATCCGCACCGCCATGGGCGATCTGTCCAAGGTCGCCACGCCGCTGGCGCTGTTCACCCTGGGCGGAGCCATCCAGTTTGCCAGCGCGAAAGGCCATTTGAAGCAGATTTCCATCGCTGTGCCCTGGAAGCTCATTGTGTCGCCCCTGGTGTTCATGGCCGCCGCCGTTGCCATGGGCCTGCGGGACGTGGCCCTGGCCTGCACCTATATCGCTTTCGGCGCGCCCACCGCGGTGTCGTCCTATCCCATGGCCCAGCAGATGGGCGGCGACGGCGAGCTGGCCGCCGAAATTGTCGCGATTTCCAGCGCTTTCTGCATCCTGACCACCTTCCTGTTCGTTTTCGCCATGAAGAGCATGGGGCTGATATAGTATTCTTGCTTTGGAATGACCGTGCAAAAAAGCGGCGGAAGACGCGAATCTTCCGCCGCTCCTGTTGTATTTTGCTGTTTATTGCTTCGCCCGGGCGGCTGCCTTGGCGCGGAGCTCGTGGCTGAGGGTGCGCTTGCGCATGCGCAGGGACTTGGGCGTGATTTCCAGCAGCTCGTCGTCATCGATGAACTCCAGGCACTCTTCCAGCGTCAGCGGGTGGATGGACACCAGGCGCAGGCTGTCTTCGGAGGCGGAGGCGTTGCGCATGTTGGTGACGTGCTTGGCCTTGCACACGTTCACCACGATATCGCCGGGGCGGCTGGACTCGCCGCAGATCATGCCGCCGTATACGGGCACCTGGTTGCCGATGAAGAGGGTGCCGCGATCTTGCACGTTGAACAGGGCGTATTGCGTGGTTTCGCCGGTCTCATAGCACACCAGCGCGCCCACGTTGCGGTGGGGAATGTCGCCCTTGTAGTCTTCGTAGTGGTCAAACACGGCGCTCATGATGCCTTCGCCCCGGGTGTCGGTCATGAACTCAGACCGGTAGCCGAACAGGCCCCGGGACGGCACCAGGAATTCCAGCCTTACGCGGTCGCCGCCGCCCATGGTTTCCAGCGTGCCGCGGCGACGGCCGATCTTCTCGATCACGGCCCCGGCATACGCCTGGGGCACGTCGGCCACCATGCGCTCCACCGGCTCCTGCTTGCGGCCGTCCTCGTAGCGGTAAATGACCTCGGGCTTGCTCACCTGGAACTCGTAGCCCTCGCGCCGCATGGTTTCGATGAGGATGGACAGGTGCAGTTCGCCGCGGCCCCAGACCTCGAACTGGTCGGGGGTCTCGCCGTCCTTCACCCGCAGGGACACGTCGGTTTCCAGCTCCCGGTACAGCCGGGCGCGGAGGTGGCGGCTGGTGACGTAGGTGCCTTCCCGGCCCGCGAAGGGGGAATCGTTCACGGAGAAGGTCATGGTCACGGTGGGCTCGGTGATGGCCACGAAGGGCAGCGCTTCCGGCGCGGCGGGGTCGCAGACCGTGTCGCCGATGGAAATGTCGGCCAGGCCGGTCAGGGCCACAATGTCGCCCATGCTCACTTCCTCGGCGGGCACGCGCTTGAGGCCGTCGTACAGGGAAAGGCCCGTCAGCCGCCAGGGCGGGGACACCTGCTCGCTCTGGGCGTTGCAGCGCACCACCATCATATTGTCTTTCAAAGTGCCCCGGTTGATGCGGCCGATGCCGATGCGGCCCACGTAATCGTTATAGTCGATGGTGGAAATCAGCACCTGCGCGGGGCCGTCCGGGTCGCCCTCGGGGGCGGGGATATACTTCATAATGCAGTCAAACAAAGGCCGCAGGTCGGT
>CADBCX010000116.1 GCA_902793245.1 uncultured Eubacteriales bacterium
CGCCTTCGGCGATGGCGTGCGCGTCGGTAAGGGGAATGGAGCCGTCAACGGCAATTTCCATTTCCACATACACCCTGCTGCCAAACTTCCGGGTCATCAGCCGGTCAATGCCCAGGACGCCAGGGTGGGCCATGGCGCAGGCACGGAGGGCCTTTTCCGTTTCCTCGTCCACACTTTCGTCCACCATCTTGTTGATGGCGTCGCGGAATATATCGTAGGCTGCTTTTGCAATAAACACGCAGATCACCAGGCTGGCGATGGGGTCCAGGATGGGAAGGCCCAGCAGCGCGCCGCCAATGCCGATGAGCGCGCCGATGGAGCTGAGCGCGTCGGAACGGTGGTGCCACGCATCAGCCATCAGCGCGTCGGAATCGATCTGTTTGGCGGCTTTGCGGGTGTACTGGAACATGGCTTCCTTTACCGCGATGGAAAGCAGCGCAGCGGCCAGCGCAAGCACGCCGGGCACCTGTAATTCCTCCGGATGGAGAATCTTCTGAACGCCCGAATAACCGATCATCAGCCCCGTCGCCAACAGCACGCCAGCCAGCACGATGGCTGCCACGCACTCCATCCGTTCGTGCCCGTAGGGGTGTTCCTTGTCGGATTCCTTCCCGGCCAGACGCACGCCGATCATCACGATAAAGGTGCTGAACACGTCCGAAATGGAATGCACGGCGTCCGAAACCATGGCTCCGGAATGGGCGATGAGCCCTGCCAGCAGTTTTACCGCCGAAAGCGCGGCGTTCGCGTAAATTGAGATGCGGGAAACCCGAAAAGCGATTTTAGAAGTATTTTCCATAACAGTCAACTCCTGTTTCTGTTCCCATATGGAAAAAGCGGGAACAAGCAAATATATGCCTGTCCCGCAGCAAATATGTGTCTGCTGCCGCTTCTGCGGCCCGGCTCCCATGGGCCTGATCAAATATAGTGTTATTATACTCAATCGGCCCCATTTTTGCAAGCACAATTTTGCCGCGGCGGTAGCAACATGGCGCATACGAGAATGAATGATTATAGGGATAGAGATGTCATTCAAAAGGCTTCCCCTTGAGGGGAAGCTGTCAGCCGTCAGGCTGACTGATGAGGTATTTTTATCGCATGAACACCTCATCCGACCCGCTTCGCGGCCCACCTTCCCCTCAAGGGGAAGGCTTTTTAGGCCCTGCGGCGGTAAAAACGAGCCTTGCCAGAAAGGGAAAGCGGTGGTATAATCAATTATAAACGTTTTTCAATGAATATGAAAACCGTGATGACAGGGAGGATGGCCGCCCGGGTTTGCCATGCCGGGCAGGGAAAGGATGGAAGAATGAATATCCATGAGTCGGCCGAGGATTACCTGGAAATGATTTTAATGCTGCGGGAAAAAAAGGGATACGCCCGTTCTGTGGATATTTCACAAGCCCTGGGCGTTACGAAGCCCTCCGTCAGCTTCGCCATGAAAAAGCTGCGGGAAAACGGGTATATTCAGATGGAGGAACGGAATGAAATCACCCTGACGGAAAAGGGCATGGAGATTGCCGGCCGGATCTATGACCGCCATAAAGCCCTGACCGCGTTCCTGATCCAGCTTGGCGTGGACGAAGCGATCGCCAGGGAAGACGCCTGCAAAATCGAGCATGATATTTCCGATGAAACCTATCTGGCCATCCTGCGGGAAATCGGGGAATTGCCCTATTGAAAAAAACATCCTTCCCTTTGTTCGTTGGCGGACAGGGTTGAAGGATGTTTTTTTGTTCAGCCGAAATGCAGGATTTTATGGCCTACCCGGTAAGCGGTGACCAGCAGCCCTTTTCCCAATTTGCTCTGTGCATGGGCCATCCGTCCGACGGGATTGCGCAGATAGGCCCGGTACAGGTCTTCGTCATAGTCCCGGATGGCCTGCCACAGGCCGTCGTTCAGCTTTTTGCTTTCCTCGGAACCGGCAATGTGATGGAGCGCGCAGAGGGACCAGATTTGCCCCGACACGTTATTGATCATGTATTGGCGCAGCGGTTTGGCAAAGGTGTCCAGGTCGGCCATATGCCAGGAGGTCGCCATCCGGGTGATCATGGCGGTGAGCTGATCCAGTCGCTTGATGAGGTTCTTTTCGTTCACGGATTGGTCGTCCCGACCCACGTTGTAGGCGTAAACCGGCTGATGCAGGTACAGCAGCTTTTCCACCCAGGGAAGGGGCTGGTACACGTACAGGTTGTCCTCATAGAACGTATGCTCCGGCAGGACGTAATGATGCTCCCGCAGCATGTCCGCCCGGTACACCAAAGAATGAATCATGAACTGGTTGGAGGCGCTGAAATGCCCGCAGTCCGCCCAGCCAAACAGCCTTTTCTGGGGAAATATTTTGGCGTAATCAATGCGGAAAACGGCCTGCTTATCCCCATGGTCGTAGACATAATCATGCACCGCCAGGTCCGCCCGGCTGCCGGGGGCCGCATGTTCCCGCAGCAGGTTCAGCAGCGCTTTCAGCCCGTCCGCGTCCAGCCGGTCATCCGAGTCCACCACTTTGAAATAGATGCCTTTCGCGGTTTCGATGCCCCGGTTCAGGCCGGAGCCGTGGCCGCCGTTGGGCTGGTGAATCACGCGCACGATGGAAGGGTTTTCTTCTGCCAGGCGGTCGGCGATGGTTCCCGTATTGTCGCTGGAGCCGTCGTCCACCAGCAGCACGTCCATTTCCTCGCCGCCGACGAGCAGGCTGGCGACGGCTTTTTCCATGTATGCCGCGGAATTATAGCAGGGCACCACCACGGTGAGCAGTTTTTCGGTGGGCATGAGTGATTGACCTCCCCGGTGAAAAGCGCGCGGCCATCGTCCCGCGCGCCCTTTTCTTTGTTATTTTACCGCCACAGGCGAGAAGAAGAACAGCGCCACCGCGCCGGGGCCCACGTGGGAGCCTGTGCCGGGCTCGTAGCAGCGAATGAGCACGTCCTTCAAATCCCGCTTCTTTTTCAGCTGTTCCGCCAAAAACAGCGCATCCTGTTCGCAGTCGCCATGGGCGATGGCCACGATGTCCTGGCTGTCCCGGGAAGCGTGCTTGTCATACAGGTCGGCCAGCGCTATCAGGGACTTTTTGCGCCCGATCACCTTGCCGCAGCTGACGATCTTTCCTTCCGAGCTGCCCGTGAGCAGCGGCTTGATATTTGCCAGGGAGCCGATGCGGGCGGTGAGGCTGGAGATGCGCCCGCCCTTGCTGAGGAACATCAGGTCGTCCACCGTAAAGAACTGGCACATTCTGCGCTTATTCGTTTCGGCCCATTCAGCGGCGGATTCCAGGCTGAGCTTTGCGGCGCGCATTGCCGAAGCTTTCAGGGCGAAAATGCCTTCGCCGAAGGACGCGGCCAGGGTGTCCACCACCTTGATCATCTGTCCGGGATATTTTTTCATCAATTCGCCCGCGGCCTGCACGGCGGCGCCGCATGTGCTGCTGATGCCGCTGGACATTGCGATATAGAGGATGCTTTTTCCGGCTTTCATCACCGACTCAAAAGCGCGCTTGAACTGGTCGCAATTGACCATGGAAGTTTTGATGGGACCGGTGCGGCGGAGTCTGTCATAAAAGCTGTGTCCGTCGAAAGGCTTTGTATCGTCATAAGCGGGCATCTCTCCCGCATCAATAAGGCAGGTCAGAGGAATCACTTCAATGTTCGCTTCGCGGGCCAGGTCGGGCGTCAGGTTGGCGGAGGAATCCGTCATAATCGCATAGTCTTCCATAGAAAAATACCTTCTTTCCATCTGGTATCGTGCATTATGTTATAATAATTTGAGAATAAAGTCAAGCGAAAGGCATGAAAATAGATGGCGTTTCCATGCATCATGTGTTATAATACAGGCAGCCGGCGCAAGGGAGGAGAGGTCGCGAACATGGTGGAAAAAGAAACGCTGCGGAAGCATTTGCTCCAGTGGGAAGGGATGCTTGCGGATTATTCTCTGCCGGCGTGGGATGCTTTTCCCGCGCTTCCCCTGTATATGGATCAGGTCATTTTTCTGCTGAACCAGTATTTGGCCCTGTCTCCGGAGCAGAACGGGGAAAAGCTGGTAACGCCCGCTATGATTAATAATTATGTGAAGCTGAAAATCATTCCGCCGCCCGTCAAAAAACGTTATGGCAGGACGCATCTGGCTTATCTGGTGATCGTATGCGTCTGCAAGCAGACTTTGAACACCAATGATATAAAAAAACTGATTCCCGTTACATTGTCCGAAGAAGAAATTCAGGGCGTTTACGCGGAGTTTGTCGCGGCATTTGCCGGGATGCAGCAGTATATCTGCCAGGAGGTGCGTAAAGCGGTCAAACCCTTGTTTTCCGCCGAAAATGCGCCGGTGACGCATCTGCTTTTCCGCACGGCCGCGGCATCCAATCTGTCCCAATTGCTGACGGAAGAAATCCTTCGGCTGGATGAATGGGGAGAAGGCAATAGGGAATAGGGTATAGGTACCAGCCATTTCATTGTCATCCATTATCCCGATAAAAAATGCCCCGAACCAGTTGCATTTCCATGCTTTCTGGGGTATAATAGCTTGTCCGCGCCGCCGAAAGGCGTTTGTTTGCTGTGGGAGGGATGGCGTTGGCCGGTATTCTGGGCATAGCCTTTTTTCTGTGTCTGGCTTTTTATCTCTTTCTGATCGCTCCCCGCTTCGCGAGAAGGAAGAAATGGCCCTCCGGCTTCTTTCAGCATGATTTTGCGCATCGCGGGCTGCATGGCGGCGATATCCCCGAAAACTCGCTGGCTGCATTCGAACTTGCGGCGAATAAGGGGTACGGGATCGAGCTGGATGTGCAGCTCACCCGCGACGGCGAATTGGTCGTGCACCATGACCCGACGCTGAAACGCACCTGCGGGCTGGATCGGGCAATCAGCGAAATGAGCGCGGGGGAGATCAAAGGGTGTTTTCTTGGGGAATCCGGGGAAACCGTTCCCACCTTTCAGGAAACGCTTGCCTGCGTGCATGGCCGCGTACCCCTGATCGTGGAGCTGAAAACCGCGGGAAAGCGGAACGCTGAACTGGCGCGGAAAACCTATGACGCGCTTTGTTCCTACGGCGGAAAATGGGTTGTGGAATCCTTTGACCCGCGCCTGCTGCACTGGTTCCGGAAGAACGCGCCCCAGGTCATCCGCGGCCAGCTGGCGTATGATCCGCGCTTGGGTGGCCCGCCGGGAAATGGCGTTGGGTATTGGTTTTTGGCGAACCTGCTGATGAACTGCCTGTCCCGCCCGGATTTTATCGCCTACTGCCACGAGACGGACAGGAACCTGTCGTTCCGCATCATGCGAAGGATGTATCATCCTGTGCTCGTTGCGTGGACGGTGCGCTCCGCCGAACAGTACCGGCGGCTGCAAGGCCGGTATGACTTGCAGATATTTGAAGGATTCGAGCCTTGATACGTTCTGAGCGATTTGACTTAGAACTTATAACTTGGAACTGAAAACGAAAAAAAGGAGAAAGAACCATGAGCGAAATCGAAAACGTCAACAAAACGGTGGTGTCCGCGGAAGGCCTGCGGCAGATGGAAGAAAAACTGCAATATATGAAGACCGTGCGCCGCGCCGAAGTGGCGGAGCATCTGAACGTTGCCCGGGGCTTTGGCGACTTGAGTGAAAATGCCGAGTACGACGAAGCTAAGGACGAGCAGGCCAAGCTGGAAGCGGACATCGTGGAATTGGAAGCCGCCCTGCGGAACGTGGTCGTGATTGACGGCGACGTGTCCACCGATTTCGTGAACGTGGGCACCACGGTCCGCGTGCTGTACCTGGACGACGAGGAAGAAGAAGAATTCACCATCGTGGGCGCCCGGGAAAGCGACCCCATGAACAATAAAATCTCCAACGAATCCCCCATCGGCTCCGCCATGCTGCGGCATAAGGTGGGCGACGTGGTCACGGTGGAAGCGCCGGATGGGCCCTATGAGCTCAAGATTCTGGAGATCAAACTGTAAAAGGTTTTTAGAGATCAGAGTACAGAGTACAGATAGAATAGTGATTGCATTCAGTTCAAACACTATTCGCACAAAATAATCTGCACGCTGTACTCTTGATAAACGCTGCTGACAAACAAACGACCAATAAAGTGAGGTTTTACGATGGCGCAGGAACAGATCACCTATTCTGAGCAGGAACAGATTCGCCGGGACAAGCTGGCCGCCCTGCGGGAAAGCGGAAGAGACCCTTATCTGCTTACCAAGGCGGACGTGGACACCAAGAGCAGCCAGATCCGGGACGACTATGACGCCTACGAGGGCAAAACCGTCACCCTGGCAGGCCGCATCATGGCCCGGAACATCATGGGCAAGGCGTCCTTCGCCAAGCTATTGGACACCGACGGTAACATGCAGTTCTATATCCGCCGGGACGACGTGGGCGAGGACGTGTACGCCGGGTTTAAAAAGATGGACATTGGCGACGTGGTGTGCGTGAAGGGCAAGGTGTTCAAGACCAAGACCGGGGAAATTTCCATCCACACCGAGGAAATCACCCTGCTGGCCAAGTGCCTGAAACCCCTGCCCGAAAAGTTCCACGGCCTGACGGATATGGACCTGCGCTATCGACAGCGGTATCTGGACATGGTGGTGAACCCTGAAGTGCGGGACACCTTCCGCAAGCGCAGCCAGATCATTTCCGCCATCCGCACGTTCCTGGAAAGCCGGGGCTTCATGGAAGTGGAAACCCCCGTGCTCCACACCCAGGCGGGCGGCGCGGCGGCCCGGCCCTTCATCACCCACCACAACACGCTGGACATCGACATGTACCTGCGCATCGCGCTGGAACTGCACTTGAAGCGCCTGATCGTGGGCGGCTTTGACCGGGTGTACGAGATCGGCCGCGTGTTCCGCAACGAGGGCATGGACACCAAGCACAACCCCGAATTCACCATGCTGGAGCTGTACCAGGCGTTCACCGATTTCCACGGCATGATGGACATTACCGAAGACATGTTCCGCTATGTGGCCCGCGCCGTCAACGGCACCGCCATCGTGCAGTACGGCGACGTGACCATCGACCTGGAAAAGCCCTTTGAACGGCTGAGCATGGTCGAGGCCGTCAAAAAGTATTCCGGTGTGGACTTTGATCAAATCCATTCTTTGGAAGAAGCCCGGGCCGTGGCCGACGAACGGAAGATCCACTACGAGCAGCGCCATCAGAAGGGCGACATCCTGAACCTGTTCTTCGACGAATACGTGGAAGAGCATCTGGTGCAGCCCACCTTCATCTACGGCCATCCCGTGGAGATTTCTCCGCTGGCCAAGAAGATGCCCAATAACCCCGCCTATACCGAGCGCTTTGAGGTGTTCATTCTGGGCCGGGAGCACGGCAACGCTTTCTCCGAGCTGAACGACCCCATCGACCAGCGCCAGCGCTTCGAGGCCCAGGCGGCTTTGAAGGCCCAGGGCGACGAAGAAGCCCAAGGCGTGGACGAGGACTTCCTCAACGCTTTGGAAATCGGTATGCCCCCCACCGGCGGCCTGGGCGTGGGCGTGGACCGGCTGGTGATGCTCATTACCGGGGCCCAGTCCATCCGCGACGTGCTGCTGTTCCCGACCATGAAGCCCACCGACGTGAACAAGGACGCGGCGAAGGAAGAACCCAAGGCCGCCGCGCCTGCTGAACCCGCGGCACCGGAAAAGATCGACTTCTCCAACGTGGAGATCGAACCGCTGTTCCAGGACACCGTAGACTTTGAAACCTTCAGCAAGAGCGATTTCCGCGCCGTGAAGGTGCTGGAATGCGAAGCGGTGCCCAAGTCCAAGAAGCTGCTCAAGTTCACTTTGGACGACGGCACGCCCGAAAAGCGCACCATCCTCAGCGGCATCCACGCTTTCTATGAGCCGGAACAGCTGATCGGCAAGACCTGCGTCGCCATCACCAACCTGCCGCCCCGGGCCATGATGGGCATTGAATCCTGCGGCATGCTCATCAGCGCCGTGCACCACGAGAACGGGGAAGAAAAGCTCCACCTGCTTATGGTGGACGACCACATCCCCGCTGGCGCGAAGATGTATTGATTTCGTTTTATCAAGGCCCTGCCTGCTTCATCGGGCGGGGCTTTTCTATATTTTAGACCGGATTCCGGTTTGTTTTCGAGGAAAGGAACCTGTGTATGCTGCAATCCATCATCGACCGTTCCCGGCGCATCGTGTTTTTCGGCGGGGCCGGAGTGTCCACTGCCAGCGGTATCCCGGACTTCCGTTCGGCGGAGGGGCTGTACAGCCGGGAATACGAAGGGCTGACCCCGGAAATGATCCTGAGCAAGTCCTTTTTCTATCTGCATCCCGAGGCGTTCTTTGCCTTCTACCGCAAATACATGGTGCATCCGGAGGCAAAGCCCAACGCCGCGCACCGGTATTTATTTGAACTGGAAAAGCGGGACAAGCTGCGGGGAATCGTGACCCAGAACATCGACGGGCTGCACAAGGCGGCGGGGAACAGGCGGGTATACGAAATCCACGGCAGCGTCCACGAGAACCATTGCCTGGACTGCAACGCATTTTTCCCTTTGGACGCAATCATGCAAGCCGACGGCATCCCCCGCTGCCGCCACTGCGGCGGGGTGATCAAGCCCTCGGTGGTGCTGTACGGCGAGGGATTGGATAAGTACGTCACCATCGGCGCGTGCCGTGAAATCTCCAGCGCGGATACGCTGATCGTGGCGGGCACATCCCTGTCCGTGGAACCGGCGGCGTCCTTCCTGGATTATTTCAATGGAAAGAACCTGGTGGTCATCAACAAGGAGCCGACACCCGCCGACAGCAAAGCCAGCCTGGTGATGCGCGGCGACGTGGCGGACATCCTGGGGAAACTGAAATAGTTTGTTTGGACTGTAATTCAAAATGCAGCAAATGCCACCGGAATGATCGGCGACATTTTTTAAGTATAAAAATGTTTATGTTCCTCTCAAAAGAATGATCAGCAGAAAGAAAACAACTAAGAAACACTGTCATCCCGAGCGGAGTGGAGCGAAAGCGGAACGGAGTCGAGGGACCTGGAAACGTAATACTATGTCTGTTGGCTGACGGCGATACGCT
>CADBCX010000117.1 GCA_902793245.1 uncultured Eubacteriales bacterium
TGGCGTCGTAGACGATCAGATCGCCCTTGCCGCAGAAATTGCCCACGAAGGTCACGTTGGTGGAGTGTCCGCCCACCAGCACCAGGGCGGTTTCGGTGTGCTTCCATTCCGCGATGGCGGCTTCCAGCTCCTTGTGGATGCTCTTTTCCCCCGCCAGCAGGCGGCTGCCGGAGGCGGAGGTGCCGTACTTGTCGATGGCGGCCTTGGCGGCGGCCTTGGTTTCCTCCCGGCCACTCATGCCCACGTAGTTGTAGGAGCCGAAGTCCAGCATCCACTGGTTGTCCACGAAGCTCTTGTCCAGCAGCGGCGAATCGTGGGCCACGAAGTAGGGGTTCTCCTGGCCCTCGCCCATCAGGGACTGGTAGCGCTTTTCAAAGGCTTTGAACTCCGGGGAATCCTCGAAGCGGGTGATGGGCGTCACCGGCTCCTGGCTTTCTTCGCCCTTGCTCTCATAGGCTACGTCGCCCCGGACTTTCGCGTACAGCAGGGCGGACAGGTCGTTCACCGTGGTGCACTTGCCGTACTCCTCGGTGGGGATCATCACGTTGAACTGCTCCTCGATTTTGAGGCTCATGCCCAGCACTTGCAGGCTGTCGCCCCCCAGCTCGTCGATGAAGTGGGCGTCGTCCCGGATCTGGTCGGGTGCCACGTCCAGGGTCTCGGCGTACACGGCGCGAACCTTCTGCTTGATTTCCTCCAATTGCAGGTCGGAGGGCGTGTTTTCTTCCTGAATCAGCGGCTTGTTTTCTTCGGCGGCGACCTCGTCGCGGCGGTTGAAGTCGATCTCCCGATAAGCCAGCTTCTTTTCCTCGATTTCCTTTTTCAGGGCCAGGCGCTTCACCTTGATGCCCCCGGCGGTCTGGAATTTTTCGCTGGTTACCAGCACCCGGTTCACCCGTTTGAGGGCGGGCAGGCCGCTGTTGATGCGCCGCACCTGGGCCATGAGAGAGGCGATATAATCGTCGTCTTTATAATGCTGGCCCAGGTTCAGCACCAGCGTAATATCCTCGTAGTCCACCGCGCCCTTTTTCTTGAGCGGCAGGTGGGGCAGGTGGGACAGAAGGCCCTTTTCTTCCTTTTCCTGCTTCTTGCCCTGGGCCTTCACGCCCAGCACGCAGAACTGCTCCACGCCCTCCAGCGCGCCGAAAGCGTCCTCGATCTCGTCGGGGTACACGTTCTCGCCGGACTCGTTGATGATCACATCCTTGGCCCGGCCCTCCACATACATGCGGCTTCCCTTTTCCAGCCGGACAATATCGCCGGTGCGGAACCAGCCCTCGTCGTCCAGGCTGGGCGGCAGGAGTTTTCCGTCCACCAGCCGACCCGTGTGGATGGTGTTGCCGCGGATGTACATTTCGCCCCGGTTGCTCTTTTCGCCGTCGCTCTGCACCCGGTATTCCGCGCTGCTCAGGGGCCGGCCCACGGAGCCGGAGGTGCGGGTGATGACGTTCATGTTGGTTTCCACAGAGGTGATGCCCGTTTCCGTCATGCCGAAGCCCGACACCGTGAAGTAGCCCAGGGCGGACAGGGTGCGCATGTGCTCCTTGGGGGTGTGGCTGCCGCCCAAAATAATGCAGCGAACCTCGGAGCCCAGCATCTGCTCAGTGATGGCCTTGAACAGCACGTTCCGGGCGAAGTCCAGCCCGAAGCCGGGAGCGACACTTTGCAAAGCCAAACTCAGGCCCCGGAGGGTCTTGAACGCCGCCCGCTTCAAGCGTGGCTCTTTGGCCACCTTTTTATTCAGCGCCACGCTCAGATTATTCGCCAGCAGCGGCACCGCCATCAAATGAGTGATCTTGAAACGCTGGGCGGTCATTTGGATGCACTGGGGGCTGCGGTCATGGAGATAAATCGTTTCGTAGCCCAGGAAGTGAATCCACTGCAAACACACCATGAACCCGAAAATGTGGTGGTAGGGCAGGAACGCCAGCTGCCGCCGGGGCTCGTCGCAGATGATGCGCTGGTTGGCGTGGTACAGCATTTCCGCGTTCAGCACCTGGCTGCACACAGCCTTTTCATTGTATACAAACACGCGGCTGGTGTCCGTGGTGCCGGAGGTGCACAAGGCCACCATGTCGCCGAAATCGGGCTTGAAGCCCTTGACTTCCTGCGCCATGGACAGCTGCTTGATGGTGAACTGGGCAATCGTATCCGGCAGCTTCCGCGCCGCCTTGCCGATCACCGCAATGGCCCCGGCCTGGCCCAGGATATAGGCGGTCATTTCGTCCGACAGGGTAAAGTCCATCAGCACGGCGTTGTACCCCGCCGCCATCACGCCCCAGAACAAATAAAACCATTCGGGGCATGTGTCCGCCTGGATGCCGATGAACCTGCCCTTGTACCTTTCACCCAGCGCGGAACGCAGCAGCGCCGCCACGGCGTAGGTTTTGGCCCGGTACTCGGCGTAGGTCATGGACTTTTCCTCGTCCTTCTCCAGCCACCGCGCCGCCACCTTGCTGCCGTCGCCGCAAATCAGCCCGAACAGATTTTTCAGCGTCATTTTCTCCCGCAGTTTCTCGCTGCGGGCGAGCACTTCACTCATGATAGCTTCCTCTTTCTAACGTGATAAAAGCATTGAATTAACAACATAGAAACCAATCGGGAAGGTTACGCTGGGGGCTCCGCGCCTCCAGACCTGCGCCAAAGGTTCTCGACCTCTGGACTCCAATAAGCGATTTTCGTCCGTTTGGTATAGAAAACTACTTCCGCTTGCCGCGCTGGGGTTTACGAAAGTTTGAGGGCTTCTGGTCCAAGAAAGCCGGGAAAATCCCAGGCTTTCCCCGGATGCGAAGCATCCGGGTTGGCGTCCTTTGGACGCCGGGCCAGAAGCACAACGGCATCAAGCCTGACTTTCGCGTTCTTCCACGCAACAGCGGGAACCAAGACGATTTCCCCAGCAAGTATCATCCGCTAACTGGGTCCAGGGGCCATGCCCCTGGTTCAGGGGTTTAGGGGGCTGAACAAGCCCCCTGCTTCGTTATTCTTTCTTCTGGTAATACGGCCCGATGATCTTTTCAAACAGCCGGTTTGGCAGGAGGTCATGGAGGATGACGGCCAGATGCTGGTCGGGCTTGGCGACGCGGAGGCGGCGGGGCAGGCGCTTGCGCTTCAGGGCCTGGACGATTTTATTCCCCAGCCTGTCCGGGTCGCTGCCGGTGGCCTCGTCGTGGGCGATTTGGGCGGTGCCCGCGTCAAAGGCTTTTTTGTAGGGGGATGCGTCGGTGATGCCCGCGGAATGCCGCCGGTAGGCGCTGCTGCCGCTGCGGTGGTCGCCGGGTTCCACCAGCATCACTTCGATGCCGAAGGGCCTGACCTCATAGCTCAGGCATTCGGAGTAGCCTTCGATGGCGTGCTTGCTGGCGGTGTAGGCCCCCTCGAAGGGAATGCCCAGCAGGCCGTTGATGGAGGAAAAGTTCACGATGCGGCCCTTGCCTTTTTCCCGCATGAAGGGCAGGACTTTGGAAATCATGGCCGCTTGGCTGAAAAAGTTGGTCTCCATCACCTGCCGCAGCTCGTCCAGGGAGTAGCTTTCGCACGCGCCGAGGATCAGCATCCCGGCGCAGTTCACCAGAATGTCCGGCGCGCCGTGGAGCTTCAAGGCCCCGTCCGCGAAGGCGTCGATGCTGCTTTGGCTGGTCACGTCCAGCGGCAGGCAGTCGCAGCCCGCCACGGTCTTGCCCTTACCGAAGGAGCGGGCGCCCGCCACCACGGTGAACCCGTGCCGGACCAGCGCCTGGGCCGTATGCAGCCCCAAACCGCTGGACGCGCCGGTGATCCATACCACCTGTGCCATACGTCCCCTCCTTCCGTTCCGCCGTATCGCCCCGCAAAACGCGGCAATGCGGGCTGAACCTGTTTATTATACGCCATATGATGAACAAATGCAAACCTATTCAGCAGATAAAACAATGAAAAACCGGAAAAAGGAAGTACAAAGGGAGAACAATTTATCCCTTGACAAATATCTGACCGGATTGTATCATGTGGATACAAACCAGCGATGGAGAGAAGTAGCTTCCGAAGGCACGGCAAAGGGAGCCGCCGAGAGTGGGACGGCGGCGCGGGCGGCGGATGTGAATGGACTCCGGAGGGCGCTCCGAAAACGAAAGCGAGTAGGCAGCGACGGGCAACCGCTCCCGTTATCTCGGCGGCGCGTATCACAGGTACGCGGCAGAGCGTGCTTCCAGATGGGAAGCAAAGCTGAGTGGCACCACGGAAATTCCGCCTCAGCGCACAGACAGACTGTGCGTTGGGGCGTTTTTTCATGCTCAGTGTGCAGAGTACAGAGTTCAGAGTGCAGATGATATAGTTTACGCGCGTATGTCATCCGTATTCTGGAAACTAAAAAATCTGAATTCTGTACTCTGAACTCTGTTCTCTCGTTTCTCCAAAGTCAATCATTCACCATGAAAAGAAAGGACGGTATCCCCATGAAAAAGATCATCGCTTTGGTTCTGGCCCTGGTTCTGGCTCTGTCCCTGTGCTCCGTTTCCCTGGCGGAAGGAAAAACCAATTTCAAAATCGGCATCTGCAACTTCGTGGACGATGCGTCCCTGAACCAGATCATCGCCAACATCCGTTCCCAGCTGGCAGTGATCGAAGCGGAAAAGGGCGTGACCTTTGAAATCCTGGAAGACAACTGCAACCTGGACGGCAGCGTGATGCAGCAGATCATCGCCAACTTCATCGCGGAAGAAGTGGATCTGATGGTGGGCGTGGCGACCCCCGTTGCCATGACCATGCAGGGCATGACCGAGGACAATCAGATTCCCGTGGTGTTCGCCGCGGTCAGCGACCCGGTGGGCGCGGGCCTGGTGGACAGCCTGGAAGCCCCCGGCGCCAACATCACCGGCACCTCCGACTACCTGGACACCAACGCCGTGTTCAACCTGATTTTCGCCGCGAACCCCGACGCCTCCAAGATCGCCCTGCTGTACAATCCCTCTGAGGACGCCTCCACCGCCCCCATCGCCGCGGCCAAGGAAATCCTCACCGCCAAGGGCGTCAGCTTCAAGGAATACTCCGGCAGCGGCATTTCCGAAGTGATGCTGGCTGCGGACGCCATCGTGGCCGACGGCATGGACGCCGTGTTCACCCCCACCGACAACACCATCATGGCCGCTGAGCTGGCGATTTATGAGACCCTAGCCGAGGCCAAGATTCCCCACTACACCGGCGCGGACAGCTTCGCCCTGAACGGCGCGTTCCTGGGCTACGGCGTGGACTACGCTAACCTGGGCAAGGAAACCGCCAACATGATCGCCGCCATCCTGGTGGACGGCGCGGACGTGGCGACCACCCCCGTCAAGACCTTCGACAACGGCACCGCCACCGTCAACACCGAAACCTGCGCCGCCATCGGCTTTGACTACGACGCCATCGCCGCCGCCTTCGCCCCCTTCTGCACCACCGTCCAGCCCATCACCACCGCCGAGAGCTTTGACGACGTGACCAAGTAATAGAAAAAAGCGCGAATGAAATTTCCGCCACTGGCGGTCATTCGCGCTTCGTCCCCTTTCCAAGAAAACCATAGAACAAGCTTTTGAATTTGCAGGAAGTAAGAAAAGCAACGATCGTTGGTTGTCATCCTGAGCGAAGCTGAGCCAGAGGCGAAGCGAAGTCGAAGGATCTGAGAGCAGGGAATCATGTTGCAGGATTTAAGATTTACAGTCAGATCCTTCGACTCCGTTCCGCTCTCGCTCCACTCCGCTCAGGATGACAACGTTTGTTGTGTTTGATGAAAAATCAAATAACAACCATTTACGTGAGGAGATATTCGTGACCATCGAAATCATTTCCCCAGCCTCCCCACTGTGGGAGCCTGTGGCCCAATACGCCGCGGCCTGTTCCTGGAGCGCGGGAAAAGCCCTGGCCCAGGCCATGCGCTCCGGCGGGTTCACGGACTGGGAACGGGTCGTCGCGGCGCTGGATGATAATCGTATCTGCGGCTACTGCACATGCGCGAAAACGGACTGCATTCCCGATGTGCCCTACACGCCCTATATCGGCTTCGTGTTCGTGGACGAGGCATACCGGGGAAACCGCCTCAGCCAGAGAATGATTCAGGCCGCTATGGACTACCTGAAATCCATTGGTTTTGATCAAGTATACCTCACCAGCGACCACGAAAACCTCTATGAAAAATACGGCTTCACCGTCATTGACCGCAAAACCGCTTTCTGGGGCGCGGAAGAAAAAATCTATGTGCGGGAGTTATAAAGCCGTGGAGGAGGATATGGTGGAATTCCGAAAAATCTTCGACACCATCCCCGAGCAATTCGATCAATACCGGCCCCGGTACAGCCCGGCGCTGTTCGCGGATTTGATAGCATACGCCGCCATCGGCCCGGGAAAAGCCGTGCTGGAGCTGGGTCCCGGCACCGGGCAGGCCACCGACCCGATCCTGGCCACCGGCTGCGATTACCACGCCATCGAGCTGGGGAAGCATTTGTATCAGAAGATGAAGGAAAAGTACGGCCGCTGCCCCAACTTCCACATCGTGAACGATGATTTCATCACCCACGATTTCGGCGGTATGCGGTTCGACATGATCTATTCCGCCGCCACCATCCAGTGGATTCCGGAGGAAACCGCCTTTTCCAAGACCTTTGCCCTGCTGAAACCCGGCGGCGTCCTGGCCATGATGCTGACCAGAAGCGACTACCGCGCGCCCAACGAAGCGCTGTATCAGAAAATCCAGCAGGTGTACGGCGCTTACTTCAAGCCGAACACGCCCTATCCCCACGGCAGCTTCCAATATGCCAACGCGCCGAAGTACGGCTATGTGGACTTTGAGAAGCGGGAATATCCCGGCCGGCGGGTGTTCACCGCGGAGGAATACGTGGCTTTCTGCGGCACCCACTGCGACCATATCGTGATCCCGGAGCCTTACAAAACCCGGTTTTTCGACGGCCTGAGAAACGCGGTGCTGGAAGCGGGAAACCGCATTCAGTTCAATGATACCTTCGTTTTATACCTAACGAAGAAACCGCTGCAATAACATTACACAAAACGGAGACAAACAACCATGACGCCTGACAAACTTCTTGCCCTGGGCCAGACGGCGCTCGAATTAGGCTTAGTGAACGCGCTGACGGTGCTGGCCCTGTTCCTGTCCTATTCCATGCTGAACGTGTGCGACCTAAGTACCGACGGGTGCTTTACCCTGGGCGCGGCGGTGGGCGCGCTGGTGGCCATTTCGGGCCATCCCTGGCTGGCGCTGCCCGCGGCCATGCTGGCGGGGATGTGCTCCGGGTTCCTGACGGCGACGCTGCAAATGCGCATGGGCGTGCAGAGCCTGCTGGCGGGCATCGTGGTGAACACGGGATTATATTCGTTAAACATGGCGCTGACCGGCAACAAGGCCACGCTGCCCATGAACAAGACCGTCACCGTGTTCACTATGGCGAAGAACCTGCTCAAGGACACCCCCTTCGCCGGGCAGTACACCCTGTTCGTGATGCTGATTGCCGTCGCGCTGGTGGTGCTGTTCCTGTGCTTCTTCCTGCGCACGAAGCTGGGCCTGGCCATCCGCGCCACGGGCAGCAACGCCGACATGGTGCGCTCCTCCTCCATCAACCCGGCCTTCACCACCACCGTGGGCCTGTGCGTGTCCAACGCCTTTACCGCGCTGTCGGGCTGCCTCATGGCCCAGCAGCAGAAGAACTATGAAGTGAACATGGGCAGCGGCATGGTGACGGTGGCGCTGGCCTCCCTGCTCATTGGCGGGGTCATCATCAGCAAGCACCGCTCCGTGCCCCTGCGGGCGGTGGGCGCGGTGATCGGCGCGTTCCTGTTCCGGCTGGTGTACGCTCTGGCGCTGCGGCTGAACATGCCCGCGTTCATGCTGAAAGCCGTGTCCTCCCTGATCGTGGTGCTGGCCATTTCCGGGCCGTACCTGCGCAAGCAGTTGCCGCTGCTCCTCAAGTCTTTGAAGATGCGCAAGCGCACCCTGCCGGAAGGAGGAAGGTAAGCCATGCTGATTTTGCAGAACATCTCCAAGACCTTCAACCCCGGCACGGTGAACGCCAAGCAGGCATTGGACAAGCTGGACTTGCACATCCATAAGGGCGATTTCGTGTCCATCATCGGGGCCAACGGCGCGGGCAAGTCCACCCTGTTCAACGCCATCTGCGGCAGCTTTTTCCCGGACACGGGCTCCGTGTTCATGGACGGGCGGGACATCACCTGGATGCCGGAGCACCAGCGGGCCAAGCAGATCGGGCGCTTGTTCCAGGACCCCATGCGCGGCACCGCCCCGGACATGAGCATCGAAGAAAATCTCGCCCTGGCCGCGGGCAACGGCGGTTGGCTGAGCCGGGTATCCGGCGCGGATAAGAAAGCCTTCCGGGACAAGCTGGCTCTGCTGGACATGGGCCTGGAAAACCGGATGAAGCAGCCCGTGGGCCTGCTCTCCGGCGGGCAGCGGCAGGCCCTGACCCTGCTGATGGCGACCTACCACATCCCCAAGCTGCTGCTCCTGGACGAGCACACCGCCGCCCTGGACCCCGGCACCGCCGAAAAAGTGCTAAAGCTCACCCGCTCCATCGTGGAGGAAAACAAAATCACCTGCCTCATGATCACCCACAACATGCAGTCCGCTCTGGATCTGGGCAACCGCACGCTGATGATGGATCAGGGGCACGTGATTTACGACGTGACCGGCGAGGAACGGGCGAAGCTCACCATCCACGACCTCACCGACAAATTCCGCCAGGCCAGCGGCAAGGCCCTGGACAACGACCGCATGCTGCTGGGGATTGACAGTAATAAAAAGAACTGATATACGAAAAGCCTCCTGGCCGCAATACAACCAGGAGGCTTGTTCTTTTTGCTTTCATATATGTTCAGTCGTTGTTTTTAGTGACTAACGAATGTGCTGCAAGGGTAACGCTGGGGTTTCACCCCAGACCCCACCAGGGTACTGAGTTTCCGCAGCCTCAATCGTCGCAACTCGCCTTCATGGCGAGATTGCTCGTTTCGGCTGATCTCAGCCCGGACATGATAAC
>CADBCX010000118.1:0-2231 GCA_902793245.1 uncultured Eubacteriales bacterium
AAATCGTTCATATTCAGCCGTTCCTTTCCGCCACGCACACCGCAGCCGCCATGCCGTTTTCGTGGCTGATGGAGAGGAAGAAGGCGGAGATGCGCCGATCCTCCGCCAGCCGGGCGTATTCGCCGGACAGCGTATAATAGGGAGAACCGTTGCCGTCATGCAGCACGGAAATCTCCCGGATGTCCGCCGTGATGCCCACGTCCAGGGCTTTTCCCAGAGCTTCCTTCGCAGCGAAGATCCCCGCCATGGTCTGGGCCGCGTTATTGCCTTTGCCGGTAATGTATGCCTGTTCCTCCGGGCTGAAAAACCGGGAGAGAAACCGCCCGTTCTGCAGGAGCTTTTCCATCCGGGCGATTTCGCACAGGTCGATGCCAATGCTCGCGATCATGGCTTTGAATAAAGCAGGGCGTTGGCGATGGCCTTGGCGGTCACTTCCGCGGCGGCGGCGCAGAGTTTTACGAAGTTGACTTCGGCTCCCGTGCGGCCCGTGGCGAGGGCGAAGATCGTGTCGCCGTCCATCTGGGTGTGGACGGGGCGTATCGTCCGGGCCAGGCCGTCGTGGGAAACGTCGGCCAGGCGGTTGACCTGCTCCTTGGTCAGCTTGCAGTCCACGGCCACCACGCCGATGGTGGTGTTGCTGCCGGGGGCGGGAATGCGAATCTGCTGGGGGACAGGCGCGTGGCCGTAAAGCAGCCCTTCGGCCAGCACGGGCGTGCCGTCCGGCATGTGAGCGCAGCCCAGCACTTCCTGCGTTTCGGGGTGGTACACGTCACCCACGGCGTTGACCGCCACCACCGCGCCTACCGTCACGCCCTCGGGAAGCGTAATAGAGGCAGAGCCGATGCCGCTGTCCTGGGGCACCGCGCCGGGCACCAGCTTTCCCACCGTCGCGCCGGTTCCAGCGCCAACCTTGCCCTGGCTCATGCCCTTGGCGGCGTTCATGCAGGCGCTGCGGCCCATCACCGCGTCGGGGCGGATGGAGGGGTCGCCCACCGCCAGGTCAAAGAGCACGGCGGCGGGCACGATGGGCACATGCACGTTGCCCATGTCCATGCCGCAGCCCATCTGCTCCAGGTAGCGCATCACGCCGCCCGCCGCGTCCAGGCCGAAGGCGCTGCCGCCGGACAGGACGATGGCGTTGACGTTTTCTACTAAATTGCCGGGACGGAGCAGGTCCGTTTCCCGGGTGCCGGGGGCCGCGCCGCGCACGCTCACGCCGCCAATGGCCCCTTCCTTGCGGCACAGCACCACGGTGACGCCGGTTTTGCCCCGCTCGCTCTGGGACTGGCCCACCCGGATGCCGTGCACGTCGGTAATATCGCCGGGATAATAATTCATACAATCACCTCATCTTGAGCATTGTCGCGTTTCCATTCGATTATACAGCCTTTTCCGGCTCGGATTTCACTGCTTCCGCGCCCTCAAAATGCTGTTTCCATTCGCCCATCTCGCCCAGCTTATCCTTTGCCGCATAATACTGATAAGGGCTGTAGACCACGGGGTGGATGCGTTCCAGCTCGATATGCTCCATGTCCATGTCCCGGTAGGCTTCGTCGATCTGGATGTTCACCACTTCCGCCAGGAACAGGTCGGCCCCGTCCAGTGGGACGCGCTGCTTTACCCGGCATTCATAAATCCAATGGCTCTCCCCGACGACCGGCACATCCACCTTCCGCCCGCGTTCCAGGGTGTAAGGAATGGCCTGCTTCGGGCCGTCCTCGCCCCGGGTGGTGCCGAAATAATCCGCCAGCCAGAGGTTGTCCTCGGTGATCATATTGGCGGAGAAACGGCCCTCCCGCAGGATGTTGGTTTTCGTCAGCTTGCTGCCGCCGATGCTCATCATCAGGCAGGGGCCGCTGTCGGCGGAAAAGCCCAGCCAGGTGATGATGCAGAAGTTGGGCGTGCCATCCTCGTTGTTGGTGCCGATCATGTACATGGGCTGGGGGCTGAACACAAAGCTGGGCTGTAAATCAAACCGATTCATGCGCATCTCCTTTCTGAAACCCGTTGAACCAGGCCCGTTCCTCAAAGGGCTTTTTCCGGGGCGGGACGGGTTCTTCTTCCGCGATACCCACAGGCAGGAAGCACACCAGCTCGTAATCCTCGGGGACGCCCAAAATCCGGGCCATTTTATCCCCGATCCGGTCCGCGTCGGTGATGTGGCCCTCATACCAGCAGCTTTGATAGCCCAGGGCTGTGATGGCCAGCAGCATGTTTTCGATGGCGGCGGC
>CADBCX010000118.1:2250-11257 GCA_902793245.1 uncultured Eubacteriales bacterium
GCGGTCTCCGCCACAGGCGGATCGATGACCGCGCGAAGCTGCTTCAATATTTCCGGGTCGTCCACCGCGATCAGGCTGGTGGTCTGCTTGTTGCAGCCCGACGGCGCGGCCAGGCCCGCTTCCAGAATAGTGACCAAATCTTCTCTGGGAATCGGGGAAGCCTTATACTTTCCCCGGTAGCTGTGCCTTTTCTGAATCATTTCGATTGTGTTCATTGTCTTTCTCCATCCAGCCAATGAATCAAATCGGCGGTCACTTCCTCGCGGTTCAGTTCGTTGAACAGCTCGTGCCGGGCGCCTTCGTACAGCTTTACCGTCACGTCCTTCATGCCGATGCGCCGGAACTGGTCGGCCACCTGCCGGACGCCCTTGCCCATCTGGCCCACGGGGTCATGGTCGCCGGACATGAAGTAGACCGGCAGGTCTTTGGGCATGACGGAAATATCCTTTTCATAGGTCAGCGCCAGCAGCCCGCCGAAGAAATCCGCGAAGGCTTTGCCCGTGAAGCAGAAGCCGCAAAGCGGGTCGGCCACGTATTTGTCCACTTCCTTCTCGTCCCGGCTCAGCCATTCAAAGCCCGTGCGGCCCGGCTCAAAGGGCTTGTTGTTGCCGGCGAAGGCGATTTTATTCACCATCCGTGCAGGCTTCTTTTTGGGCGACAGCAGCGCCATCAGCCGTCCAGCGCGGCAAAGCGGGGCAGGATAAAAGCCGGTGCCGGAAAGAATCAGGCCGCTTAACTCTTTGCCGAACTGTACGGCATATTCCCGGGCCAAGAAGCTGCCCATGGAGTGGCCCAGCAGGAAATACGGAATATCCGGATACTGCTTTCGGATATCCGCCGCGTCGGCATGGGTGTCGTCAATCAGCTTTTGCCATCCGTTTTCGTCGGCGAAATAGCCCGGCAGTTTTGCCTCCGGCCCATGGCCCCGGTGGTTGCGCCCGATCACCAGATACCCGGCGGCGGCCAGCGCCCTGGCGGGGCGGTCGTAGCGGTCAATGTATTCCGCCATGCCATGCACGATCTGAACAATGGCTTTCGGATTCCCGGCGGGCTTCCAAACCTTATAGGTTTCCATGCGAACACCTTCTGTATTTCATGATCATATTCTGATTATACCATGTATTTTCAGGCGTGTAAAGCGACAGGAGCAACAAAAAGAGGCCGGCGGCGCATACGGCCGCGGCCCCGCGGAGATCGGTTTTCAGTTTTTTGGCTTGTTTGGCGCGTTCAGGTATTCAAAGATCAGCTCATAATCCCGGCTGCGGATGAGCTTTTGCCCTTCTTTGAGTTCTCCGGTATAATGGTCGGCCACGATCAGGTCGGCGTCCTCGGGCTTTTCCGCGATTTCCGTGGCCATGCCCCGGAACAGGGAAGCCATGTTGATGGTGTCCGTGGTATCCAGGTACTCGCGCACCATGGCGATTTCATTGTCGCCCGCCACGGCGTCGTCGCTGTCCATGCTCAGGTTCAGCCAGATCATTTCCCGTTCCTGCAGGTCCAACGCGAACAGAATGGTGAAGGTGTTTTTGCCCATGACGCGGAAGGAGGATTTCACGGTCTTGGGTTCAAAGATTTCGCCGCTGTCCTCTTCTTCACGGATCATGTAGCCCGCCGTGCAGAACACGACGTCAAAGTCGATGCCGGTGTACACGTTGTCGGTGAACACCAGGTAGCGCACGTCGGGATAGTTCTTACGGAAATCCGTCAGGTCCACGTCGAAGTATTCCGAACCGCCGTAATAGCCGGAGGTTTCATCCCCGGAGAAGAGAATATCGCCAACGTCTGTTTCCCATGCGGTTCGCCAGGAAAACTCGATCTGGTCCAGCCCCGTTTCACCCAGGCCGAAGCAGGCCAGGTCGATATCGTCCACCTTCTCCCAGTAGGTGAAGCAGCGCAGCTTGTTCCCTTCCGGGATGCGGAGCCTCGAGCCCGTAGGCAGCACGCCGAAGCCGGAATCGCCGGCGGCCATCTGCAGGGGCACGGAGATTTTTTCCATGCCGTCTTCCACATAGACCTTGCCGATGCTCCTCGCGGCCAGTGCTTTGTCCAGCAGCGTATGCAGATAGGTGACCAGCACCTCCCGGATGGCTTCGGACAGGATGGAACGCCGCGCCTCCGCTTCCTCATCGGTTTCCTTGTGCTTCATCAGCAGGTGGTGCTGGATGAATTTGAAGGTGCGCTTGTCGGTGTGGTAGTGCTTGTACTGCCCGATCATCTGGATCAGCATGATCACGTTCACGCCGTCCAGATGCGGGATCACAGCCTGAACGTCCGATTCGTCCTTGCACCGAGACAGCAGGTAATTCAGGTTGCGGCCCACCGCGCCGCTGCCCTTGCCCCGGGCCAGGATGTCCACGGCTTTCCTGATGTCGCCCTCCGCCATGGCCGCTTCAAAGGCGGCATAGACGGACTTGTTTTCTCCCTTGCCGCGCATGGCCTGCACAAATTCCGCCGCCGCTTCGTTCTTCGGCACGTAATGAATATGGTGCAGCAGGCCGGCCCAGAGCTGCCGCTTTTCGTAGCAGTCCCGCACGTTGGGCTTTTCCTGCTCGAAGAAATAATCCAGCACGGAGGCGATCAGCTTCCTCTCCCGGTTCCGCAGGTTCAGTTCCCGCACGTTCTTGTTCTGCCTGGCGTTTTTCCGTGTCGGCGCAAAAGGCTCCTCGGGCATGACGGGAGCCGCAACCGGCGCGGGCGCGGTGGGGGCCACGGGCGGATGCAGCTGGGAAAGCTGGTCTTTCTCGGAGGCGAACAGGCCAGCGATCCGGCCGATGATGGAAGCGTCCTGCTTTTCCTT
This sequence comes from uncultured Eubacteriales bacterium, assembly GCA_902793245.1. Lineage (GTDB taxonomy): Bacteria > Bacillota > Clostridia > Christensenellales > Aristaeellaceae > RUG563. The sequence continues at coordinate 5,048 of CADBCX010000118.1, forward strand.
GGCCTCGATATACTGGCGCACCTTTTCTTCGTATGCTTTCTGTTCCGTCTCGAAGGCCCGCATGGCGTCTTCGTATTTTCTGCGCTCGGAGAGATACTGTTTGTATACCTGATATTTGCTGCGGTATTCCTGCATCTCTTCTCTGTATTTTTTCTGGGCCCTTTTGATGGCGGGAGAGGGCAGGCTGCTCTGGTAATTGAGTTCGTCGGCCAGCTTGATCACGTCCGGCAGCTGGAGGAACCGGGCGTAGCGGATATGCCGGGTTTCGCACAGCAGGCGGATGGCGGTGTCCTTGCAGTTGCAGACGGAAATGGACACGGGGAACAGGCGGGCGATGCCCAGCACCATCGTTTCCATGTCCTTGCTCAAGGCGCGGGTGGAGGTCAGCATGGCGTTCACGTAGGAGCGAAGCAGCTGGAAAGCTTCCTTTTCTTCCACGATCTCAAATTCCTTGGGCTCCGTGTGCTCACGGAACGCCAGGCGCTCAAACTCCTCCTCCAGCAGGGAATGGCCGGGCTGTGAAAAATCCCCCAAGCCGTAGGTGATGGCATAATGAATCATCCGGTCGATGATCTGCTCCTCCTCCGTCAGTTTCATCACGCTCTTGGGAAAACCGGTGTAGAAAGGCGTCGGCACGTTCTCGCCGATGCAAAGCTGGGCGGTTCTGACCATGCTCCATACGGCCAGCTGGGGATTGCGCACGATCTTGATGCCAAACACGCTGCCCAGGGCGTAAAGGGCGCGCACGCAGTCCTGCCGGTCTTCCCCGTCCCAGTTCACGAAATAGCCTTTCGTGAACAGGTAATTGTCAAACGCTTCCCGGGTTTCGTAATTCATATTGACCGCCATAGCCGTTTCCTCCTCACTGAAAAAAGCAGATGCCACGGCACCGCAGCATCGAGCGAATCGACCTGTTGAACCTTTCATCTGCCAATGCGAATCACGGGACTGGAAAAGCGTGGAAGGCTAAAAGAAATAAGCCCCGTTAGCTGCATCTGTATCTTATCATGATTGGAAAGGGTTGTCAATTGTTTTATTGCGGACAAAAGAAAAAAGCAGGCGAAAGGCGAACGTTCGTCTGCTGGATGCGAATCACGGGACTGGTTCTAAAGATTTACAGTCTTCTATGAAATAAGCCCCGTTAGCTGCATGAAAATTATATCATGCTCGCCGAGTTAAGTCAATCGGTTGAAAATGAAAAAGCAGACGCCGAGCTTTTGCCTTTTGTCTGCTGAATGCGGATCACGAGACTGTCCTTCGGCGAAGTGCAGAATTACGAAATAAGCCCCGTTAGCTGCAAAAATATCCTATCATAAGCGGCTGAATCTGTCAAGATTCAGAACTGGTACAGGCCGACTTTCTTATAGACCTTCCGCAAGGTCTTTTGAGCCAGGTACGCGGCGCGCTCGGAATTGCGTTTGAGCATGGCGTTCAGGCCGTCCTTGTCGGCGATGATGGCGTTATAGCGCTCCTGAATGGGGGAGAGCTCGGCGATGACCGCTTCGGTGACGGCTTCTTTCAATGCGCCGTAGCCCAGGCCGGACAGGGCGGAAACGGTGTCCTCCATGCTCTGCTTTTTGAGCACGCTCAGGATGGTGAGCAGGTTGGAAACGCCGGGCTTGTTTTCCGGGTCGAAGCGGATCTCGCCGTCGCTGTCGGTGACGGCGCGCTTGAGCTTGCGGCGGATGTCCTCGGGCTTGTCCAGCACGGCGATGAAAGTGTCGTCCGGGTCGGACTTGCTCATCTTCTTGGTGGGCTCGGCCAGACTCATGATCTTGGCGGTCGCCTTGGGAATGTAGGGCTCGGGAATGGTGAACACGTCGCCGTAAATGCCGTTGAAGCGCTGGGCGATGTCGCGACAGAGTTCCACGTGCTGCTTCTGGTCGCCGCCCACGGGCACCAGGTTGGTCTGGTACAGAAGGATGTCGGAGGCCATCAGCACGGGGTAGTCAAACAAGCCCGCGTTGATGTTGTCGGCGTGCTTGGCGGACTTATCCTTGAACTGGGTCATGCGGGAAAGCTCGCCCATGTAGGTGTAGCAGTTCAGGATCCAGGCCAGTTCCGCGTGGGCGGGCACATGGCTCTGGCAGTAGATGATGTTCTTGTCCGGGTCGAGGCCGCAGGCCACGTAAATGGCGGCCAGGCTGGCGGTGCGCTTGCGCAGTTCGGCGGGGTTCTGGCGCACGGTCAGGGTGTGCAGGTCAGCCATGCAGTACAGGCAGTCCGCGTCGTCAAAGAGGGAAAAGTTCCGCAGCGCGCCGATGTAGTTGCCCAGGGTGATATTGCCGGAGGGCTGGATGCCCGAAAAAACAACCTTGCGTTTTTCAGTGGTCTGATTTTCCATCGTACTTGATCCCCTTCATATCGTTGTATGGATGAAACGGGTTGATTATACCATGTTTTTTTCCGACTGTAAAGCATCGGGGATAAAAACGTGTTCCGCCTTATTCGTCCCACGCCGCGCTGTCGGGGAGATACGCGCCCCGCCCGTGGAAGGAGCGCTTGCGGTAGCAGGCGTCGCAGAGGGCGTAAGGCCAGTTCCAGGGCAGGCGTTTCTTGCAGGAACGGCAGGTTTTCTGCTTCAATTTCTGGGTGGACAGGATATGGATGATGCCCTGGGAAATCAAATCCTTGCGGCGCTGAATCTCGTCCAGAATGGGTTCCGGCTCCTCCAGGAACAGCCGGGCATAGTTGTAATACAGGTCGCAGCGCCGGTAGTCCGCCTCCAGCCCGTCCAGCATGTCGATGCCGCAGTCCTCCGGGTTCAGCAGCCCCGGGATTTCCAGCAGCACGTCAATGTGTTCCCGATGGCATTCCGCATGGTACATGGCTTTCCAGCGGGCCAGCAGGTCGGGGTCGGTTTCGTCAAAGGGAATGCAGATGAAGCGGTACAGCAGTTCCTTGTCGGTGCGGTTGGTTTCCATCATCTTGGCCAGCTGTTCCATGCGCAGGGTGGACGCTTTGGAAAAGCAGCTTTTGTCCTGCATGGAAATCCACTGGGCCAGAATCTGGGTCAGCGGCAGGGGGATGCCCAGCAGGGATTCGGGAAAGCGGATGATGGCCTCGGTCAGCGGATACAGGGGCTTTTTCAGCGCCCGGGCCACCAGCCCCTTGAACCCGAAGGCGTTCACGTAACCGATGTCGTAAATCCCGTACCGCCCCGCGCGTCCCGCGATCTGCTTGATCTCCGCGTCGGTGAGGGTGCGGGTGATGTCGCCGTCGTACTTTTCCGATTCCAGGAACACCACCCGTTCGATGGGCAGGTTCATGCCCATGGCGATGGCGTCGGTGGACACCACCACGTCGGTCTCGCCCCGGTGGAAGCGCTCGGCCTGGTCGCGCCGCACATCGGGGGGCAGCGCGCCGTAAATCAGCGACACCCGGCAGCCCCGGCTTTTCAGCTCCGCCGCCACGGCATGCACCCGCGCCTTGGAAAACACGATCAGCGCGTCGCCGGGCCGCACGGAGCCGGGGAACTGAAAACCTTCCTTTTCCACCTCCAGCGGCGTCATGCGCTCGTGGCGCACGATGGTCATTTCGTCGCCGCAGTCCTGGATCATTTTGGTCAGCAGCCCTTCCGCGTCGGGGGAGGCGCAGGCGTGAATCTCGTCGGCGCACAGGCCCAGGATAGCGGCAGTCCAGGCCCCGCCCCGGTCCCGGTCGGCGATCATCTGGCATTCGTCGATCACCGCCACGTCGTAATGGGCTTTCAGGTCGGCCATTTCCACGGTGGAGGACTGCACCCGGCTGAACGGCACGCGAATCTGCTCCTCGCCCGTGACCAGCGAACAGGGCACGTCCGCCATGTTCAGGCTTTCAAACTGCTCGGCGGCCAGCAGGCGGAGCGGCCCTAAGTAAATCCCGTTCCTCGCCCCGCGGAGCCGGTGCACGCCGTCGTAGGTCTTGCCGGAATTGGTGGGGCCTAAATGCAAAATGAACTTCCGCTTCATGGCCCGGGCCAAGGGATACAGGTCCCGGTAGTGCTCAGGGATGGCATTGAGCAGGGCGGAATGCAGTTTCTTCTGCCGGGCCAGCGCCGCGTCGGCCTGCTTTTGCAGCCGGTTCAGGGAAGCGTTGTCCGTAATCGCGCGCCGGATGCGCTTCATGGGCCAGCGCCGCTTGAGCTCGCCGCAGACGCCGTATTTGGCTTTGTTGATTTCAGCTTTGATGACAGTCGATACGCTTTCGCCGGAAGGCGTGCAAATCAGCCCGCAGGCAGCCAGGCCGGGATATGCCTTGCTGATCTCCTGCTGCAGAACGCCGGTCAGGGATTGGGGCTGGTATGCCCGTTCCACGAAGCCGGAGGTCAGGCCTCCGCCGAACGCATTTTCCATCACGGAAGCCGTGATGCGACCTTTTTCGTGTTCCCTGTCCACCAGGGAAGAAAGGTCGCCCCGCCGCAGGTATTTTTCGACTCTCACATCCGCGTCGTCGGACAAACGTTTCAGGTTCGCCTGGAAAAACTGCCGGGGAACCTGCTTGTCCAGCAGCCGCAGCGCCTTGTGGGCCTGGCCCAGCGTGACCCGGCTTCCTTCCACCGAACGGAGAAACCGCAGGTCGATTTCGTTGCCGTGCCGGAGCTCGCTTTCAATCAGCGGAAGCAGCTCCTCAAATTCCTGCCGGTGGTAATCCTCCACCAGCTCTCCCCGGGTCAGCGCCTGGTATACCCTGTCCCGGCGTTTCTGCCGGAAGAGCATGGCGGCAAAGGCTTCGCTTTGCAGGAATCTTTCTTTTTCCTCCCGCTTCATGCCGCGGGTGGCGCTTCCGGCGCTTTTCACCGCGCTCTGGCGCAGAAAGCTTTCCCGCTCCAGCGCCGCCGCCCGGGCGTACGCCGCCAGTGCCTCTTTGTGTTCCATGCTCTCACCCCGCTTTCCTTTCCCCGCGCCGCTTTGAGTATTCCCCGATCGGAACGGGCCTATTGATCGGCACGATCAGACAAAATCCATTATAGCACAGGACGGGGCGTTTGTGTGTATACAATTCCTTTGCCGGAAAAAGCTGAAAACTCTTTTGAATCGGTTGCAATTATGCGGGGATTGCGATATAATAAAAGATGGTGAATACGATTCGATAAAAGTGCGAAAGGACAGGTGGACTTTGTGAGCGCACATGAAAACGGGAACAGGCCGTCTATCGGCAAAATAACGCGCAGGGGAATCGCGCAGCATTACGACGAGATCAGCAAGGCGGCGTTTGTGCAGCTGCTCATCCGCGCGGCTGTCGTTGCGCCGTTTCTGTTTTGCAAATCCCTGGGCGGGAAGCTGCCGGATCTTCTGGCGGCTTTGGCCGGCGCAGCGATCTATGTTTTCCTGCTGATTCCCATGCGTTTCTGGGCAAAGCATAAGGTGCGCAGGGTGTTTTACCGCCACGGCAGCAACAAACGTAAGGAAGATATTTCCACTGTCTACCATCGGTGGCTTTCCACCGGCCTGCTGCGTTACCTCCGCGGTTTTCTCTGGGGCCTGCCGTTCTGCCTGTGCGTGGCGTATTTCACGGTGATGCGTTCCGTGCTGGACGCCAAAACCTTCAATGCGCCCATTCATTGGCTGGCCATGCTGCTGGCGGGCAATCCGGAGGACGGGCTGGGCAACGTATCGCTTGCCTGGGGCCTGATCGGGGGCCTGATCTGTCTGTTCGGGCTGCTGTTTGCCTACGGCTGGTGGCGGGATCTGCCCTTTGAATACCTGCCCGTGCGTTCCATCGGCACGACGAAAACGCTCCATTGGTCGCGGCGCATTCTGAAAAAGCGCCGGAAGGAAATGTTTGGAAACACCTGCGTGAATATCCTGCTCAGCCTGCCCGCCATTCTGGGCTTCGGCGCGGTGCTGGGGATGTATATGATAAACAAGGTGAATTTCTCTCTCAGCATGGACATGGTGCTGGCGCAGCTGAAAAGCCTTTTGACACAGCCTGTTCCCCAGCTTGTGCTGCTGGAGCTGCTGGGCGTGTTTGCCGTGCTGTACCTGCCCTTCTGCATCTGGCGCAAGTGCCGCAACGCGGCGATGATGGCCCGCTGTATCCGGCCCCATGCCCACAGCATCGCAAGCGATGCCAAGCCAGTGGATGAGAAGGCCGATGAGAAAAAGCCGGAAGAGAATCCCAAGCAGGCGGAAAAGCCGGAAGAACCCTCCAAGCAGGCGGAAAAACCGGAAGAAAAACCCAAGGAAGAGAAAGCCGCCGACGACGGAAAAAAATGATGCGTCTGGATAA
>CADBCX010000119.1 GCA_902793245.1 uncultured Eubacteriales bacterium
CAGCGTATCCCTTTCTTCCGTAATACGATAGTGACAACTACTCCTTCTTATCCCAAAAGAACCAGCATGGCAAAGCGTCTTGCCATGCTGTTTCTTTGGCTGTTTTTATTTATTCCACCGCCAGCAGGTAGTAGTACAGGGGCTGGCCGCCGGCATGCACTTCCACGTCGCAGTCGGGATAAAGCTCTTCGATCTCCGCGCCCAGGTCTTCGGCGTCCTCTTCCTTGGTATCCGCGCCGTAGTACACCGTGATCAGGCCGTCGTCCTCGGTGACGATGGCTTTGAGCAGCTCCAGCGCCACGTCATGCACGTTGTCGGACTTGAACTCCACCTTACCGTTATGCAGGCCGATAATATCGCCCTCGGCGATGTGCATGTCCTCAAAGTCGCTGTCGCGCACGGCGTAGGTGATGGTGCCGGTGCGCACCTTCTGGGCGGCTTCTTCCATGCGCTCGGCGTTTTCCTCGGCGCTCAGGTCGGGCTGGAAAGCCACCGCTGCGGCGATGCCCATGGCCACGTTCTTGGTGGGAATGACCTTCACGTTTTTGTCGCTGATCTTCGCGGCCTGCTGGGCGGCCAGGATGATGTTGCCGTTGTTGGGGAACACGAACACCGTTTCCGCGTTCACGGATTCGATGGCCTTGGACAAATCCTCGATGGAGGGGTTCATGGTCTGCCCGCCCTCCACGATGGCGTCCACCTGCAAGTCCTTGAGGATGTTGGAGAAGCCGTTGCCCAGGGACACGCTCACCATGCCGTAGGGCTTGGGCGGCTCCTTGGCATGCTGTTCTTCCTCGGCCTGTTCCTTCAGGCGGCGGGTTTCCAGCAGGTTTTCCACTTCGATGTCGGTCAGCTCGCCCAGCTCCATGCCGTACTGCATCACCCGGCCGGGGTCGTTGGTGTGGACATGGGCGGTCAGGCCCTCTTCCCTGCCGCCCTCCAGCTGCACCATGTCCCCCACCCGGTTCAGGCGGCGGCGGAAATGGTCGATCTCGCTGTCCTGGACTTCTTCCTTGATATGCTTCACGTTGAAGCGGATGTGGTAGGTGAACTTGATTTCTTCGATGGCATCGTGGTCGTCCACGAATTCCGCAGCCTGGGCGGCGGCCTCCTCCGCGGCGGCTTCTTCGATGGTCTCGCCGCGCAGCACGGCGGCGTAGCCGGTGTAAATCAGCAGCAGGCCGCGCCCGCCCGCATCCACCACGCCCGCCTGTTTCAGCACGGGCAGCATTTCGGGGGTGCGCTTGAGGATGGCTTCGCCGCTTTGCAGGATCACGTTGAACAGCGCATCGTAATCGTCCGGCGCAGCTTCGGCCTGCTTCACGGCGTCCTCGGCGATGGTGCGGGCCACGGTTAAAATGGTGCCCTCCTTGGGCTTCATCACCGCTTTGTAAGCGGTTTCCGCGCCTTTTTGAAGCGCGGCGGCGAACTGCACGGGCGTGATTTTGTCCACGCCCTTTAAGGCTTTGGCAAAGCCGCGGTAGAGCTGGCTGGTGATGACGCCGCTGTTGCCGCGGGCGCCCCGCAGCGCGCCCTTGCTCAGGGCTTCCGCCGCTTCGTCCGCCCGGACGAATTCCTTGGAATTGATTTCCCGGGTAGCGCTGGCCATGGTGAGGGACATATTGGTGCCTGTGTCCCCGTCGGGCACGGGGAACACGTTCAGCGCGTCCACCATTTCCCGGTTCTTTTCCAGTAAAGCCGCCCCCGAGATGACCATTTCCCGCAGCAGCAGCCCGTCAATCGACTGTACCTGTATCAAAGGGTTTCCCTCCGTTCAATCGTGGAAAATCAGATGCGGATGCCTTCCACGGAAATGTTGACGGAGCGAACCTTGACCCCCGTCATACTCTCGAGCTTGTAGCGCACGACCTCGACGATGGTTTTGCACACCTCGGCCACGGAAATGCCGTATTCCACCACGATGAACAAATCCACGTCCAATTGGTCGTCCACCAGGCGCACAGACACGCCCTTGCTCAGATTTTCCCGGCCCAGCCATTCCACCAGGCCGTCCTTGGCACGCTTGGAGCACATGGCCACAATGCCATAGCACTCCAGCGCCGCATAACCAACGACCTTGAGCATCACGTCTTCAGCAATATAAATGGTGCCCAGGTCATTTTTGATTTTGCACTCCATGTTTGCGAACCTCCTTAAAGCCGGTTCTGATCCAGATGGATAATCTGAATCAATCTATAGTATAATGTATTTTGGCTGATGATGCAAGCCTTGAAAACTGAAACAGCGAATTTTTCACCGCTTTTTCCCGTTATTTTCCGATCTGCCCATAAAAACAGCGCCGAGGCTTTCTTCAAGCAGACCTTGGCGCTGGCGTTTTTCGTATTGAATTTTACGGTTATTCTTCCCTTTTGGGCAGCACCACGCCGATGCGGGTGCCGATGTCCTCCCGGGAATAGACGTCGAAGTACCCCTTATGCCGTTCCACGATCCATTTGGCGATGCTCAAGCCCAGGCCGGTGCCGCCGGTGGCGCGGGTGCGAGCGGGGTCGGAGCGGAAGAAACGGTCAAAGATGTGCTCCAAATCCTCCTGCTTGATGCCGATGCCGTTGTCCTGCACCTCAAAGCAGGGAGAACCTTCCTTGAAGCGTGTGCGCAGGGAAATCACCGCGCCGTTGCCGGTATACTTCACCGCGTTGTCCGCCAGGATGCGGGCGGTCTGCTTGAGCATGGCCGCGTCGCCGTTCACCATGACGGGCTCCGGCGCGTCCAGGCGCCAGTCCCGGTCCGGATGGATCATCCGGGATTCCTCGAATACCTCCGTCATCATCTGGGACAGATCAAAATCCTCGAACACCAACTGATTCCGTCCGTTGTCGCCCCGGGCCAGGAACAAAAGCTGCTCGATCAGCTTTTTCATGTGGGCGGATTCGGTCTGGATGGCGGTGATGCCCTCGTCCAACACCTTTTCATCATCCTTGCCCCAGCGCTGGAGCATATCCGCGTAACCCTGGATCACGGCGATGGGGGTGCGCAATTCGTGGGAAGCGTCGGAGACGAAGCGGGTCTGTTCCCGGTAGGATTCCTGGGTGCGGTTCAGCAGGTCGTTGATGGCCTGCTCCAGGCCTTGCAGCTCCTTTTCGCCGGTGATCACGTGGGCGTCGGGGGAAAGAGGCACCACCGTGCCGATGGCGTCCTCCAAATGATGCAGCTTTTCCGGGTCGAACCGGGCCTGGCTCAGCTCCTGGGCGGTCAGGGCGATGCGCTCCAAGGGCTCCATCAGCCGCTTGGCCTTCTCCTTGCCCACGCGGTATTGCAGCAGCGCCAGCACCACTTCCACCCCAGCGATGCAGGGCCAGAAAACCTCGGCCTGCACGGTGATCCAACTTGCGGCGATCATCGTGCCCAACACCGCGTCCAGCAGGCCCATCAGCAGCATCGTGCGCCGCGTCCAATAGGCGTTGATGCGCTTGGCGATCGAGCTTACTTTTTTATCATCCCTCATGCGTCATCCCTCAAAACATAGCCGACGCCGCGGACGGTCTGTAATAATTTGGGTTCAAACCCCTCGTCGATTTTGCCCCGCAGGTAGCGCACATACACGTCCACCACGTTGGTCTCGCCCAAATAGTCGTAGCCCCACACTTTTTCCAATAATTGGTCGCGGGAGAGGACGATGGTTTTGTTTTCCATGAAAAACTGAAGCAGGGAAAATTCCCGGCCCGTCAGTTCGATTTCCTTGCCCCCGCGGGTGACCCGGTGACGGGACACGTCCACCGTCAGATCGGCGCAGGAAAGCAGGTTTTCTTCCTGCTTTTGGGCGGTCTGCTTGCGAAGCGCGGCCCGGATGCGGGCCAGCAGTTCTTCGATGGAGAAGGGCTTGGTCACGTAATCGTCGGCCCCCATGTCCAGGCCCGTCACCTTGTCCATCACCGCGTCCCGGGCGGTGAGCATGATCACCGGCACATGGTCGTCGCTCTTGCGCAGGCGGCGCAGCACCTCCAGGCCGTTCAGCCCCGGCAGCATGATGTCCAGCAGCAGCAGGTCATAGCCGCCCTTCTCCGCCATATCCAGGCCGGTTCTGCCGTCAAAGGCTTTGTCCACCTGGTAGCCCTCGTGGGTCAGTTCCAGTTCCACGAACCGGGCCAGTTTTTCTTCGTCCTCCACCAGCAGAATGCGGGTCATAAATATCCCCCTTTTGTTCAATCTTTATCAACTGAGGGGGATGAGAGAACAGAGTTCAGAGTACAGAGTTCAGATGAAATGTGTCATACAATCTGCACTGCGCTATGTGAGCACTATATCGTCTGTACTCTGCACTCTGTACTCTGTACTCTAAAACCCCGTTCAATCAAGCGTTTTACTCAACCTTATTCCCGTCGTTCTTCTCGATGTGGATCTGCACGGCGGAAGCGGCTTTGTTCTGGGCCTTGTCCATCACTTCGTTCACATTGCTGTTGATGTTGGGGCCGCTGAAGGAATACCGAGCGCCCAGGAACAGGCCCACGAACAGCACGATCAGAGAGAAGGGCCAGAACACGATCATCAGAATCGCCATCACGGTGATGGGCATGGACACCAGCTCGTCGCCGTTGCGGCGAATCACGAACTGATTGCCGTTGCCCAGGGCGAAGATCTTCTTCACCCAGGCCCACAGCTTGCCCAGGCCGTCGGACACCTTGGCTTTGGTATCGGCGTTGTTCCAGGGCTGCGCCTTGGTTTCGGGCTTTTCCTGGGTGGTGTACTCAGCCTTGGTTGCCCCGTTGTTGACCTTGCCTTCGCTTTCCAGCAGCACCAGCGCGTCCAGGATGTCCCAGTTGCTGGCTTCCAGGGCGGCCTTCGCCTCTTCGTAGGAAACGTTCGCCTTCGTGCGCAGCTTTTCTACCATTTCAAAATGATCCATTTTTATTCCTCCTTGGCGTCGCCGCCGCTTTCTTTGTTCTCTGTTCCCCTTGGAACGGTTATAGAATAAACCCGGAAAATGATAAGAGCAGGGGGAAAATCATTAGAAAATCATGAGAATATTGAAAGATTTCAGGGATTAGGGAATAGGGATTAGTGATTAGGCTTAACTCTCTGGGGTGTCGTCCCGACCGAAGCGAAGCGGAGTGGAGGGACCTGAGACACGGAAAACATATTTGTTGGCTCATTGCGATGCGTACAGATCCCTCGACTTCGCTGCGCTTCGCTCGGGATGACAGGCAATCTTTCTAATCCCTATTCCCTAATCCCTATTCCCTACTTCTTCTCATAAGTGATGCTCACGCTGACAGCCGGCCCCTCCTGCCCGTTGGGGGTGAAGGAAAGCTGTCCGTCCCGGAGGGCGATGGTGCCGGTGGAGCCCTTGACCTCGCCCTTTTCCAGCAGCAGCTTCACCAGCTTTTCATTCAGCATCGGCCCGCCGCCGCGCTTGAGGCCGTCCTTCCAGAGGGTGAAATGGCAGCCCTCCCGCCAGCCGGAGCAGCCGAAAGCTTTCGTGTTCTCCTGCACGCCCTTGCCGCAGAGGGGGCACTGGACGCCCTCGATGGCCTGGGCGGTTTTCCGCTTGGCGGCTCCCTTCTTTCCCCGGCGCATTTCCTCCGGGAAAGTGGCTTCGATCTTGGTGTCCCGGGCGTAGTCCACTAAGAAGGTGGTCAAGCGGCGGATACCCTCCATGAACCGCCCGGTTTCCCGTTGGTTTTTGGCGATTTCGTCCAGGGCCAGTTCCCATTTGCCGGTGGTTTCCGGGGAGGCGATTTCCTGGGGCGCGATGGCGATGAGGCACACTCCCTTTTCCGTGGCGCTGATGGCCCGGCCTCGGCGGGCGGCGTAGCCCACCTGAATCAAGCGCTCGATGATGGCGGCGCGGGTGGCGGGGGTGCCCAGGCCGCTGCCCTTCATCTGCTCCCGCAGCTTTTCGTCCTCCAATTCCCGCCCCGCGTTTTCCATGGCGGCCAGCAGGGAGGCGTCGGTGTGGGGAGCCGGCGGCTTGGTGGCTTCCTTCTTGACGGTGGCCTTGCCGACTGTCCGCCCGTCGCCCTCGGTAAGCAGCGGCAGGGCGGGTTCCTCCTCCTTGTCGGAGGGATACACGTCCTTCCAGCCGTTCACCCGCACGGTGCGGCCCGTGGTTTTGAACAGATGCCCCTGGCTTTCGGTGATGACCTTGATGGCGTCGTACTCGTGCGCCGGATAGAACACCGCAACCAGCCGCCGGGCGATCATGTCAAACAGCTTCTGCGCGTCGGCGGGCAGCTTGTCCATGGGCGCGGTCTGGGGCGTGGGGATAATGGCGTGGTGGTCGGAAATCTTTTCGTTGTCGAAGATGCGCCGGGACATGGGCAGCTTGCCGCCGTCCTTCCAGGGGATATTGGTCACATATTCCTGATACTGTCCCGGCAGCTTATGCAGGGTCTGCACCGTCCTGCCGATCATGTCCATGGGCAGATACCGGCTGTCGGTGCGGGGATAGGTGATGGCTTTCCATTTTTCGTATAATTCCTGGGCGATTTTCAGGGTCTTGTCAGCGGTGAAGCCCAGCTTGCGGTTGGCCTCGCGCTGCAGGGAGGTCAGGTCGTACAGCTGCGGGGGCAATTCCTTTTTTGCCTCGGCGGTCACGCTCTGCACCCGGGCCGCTTTGCCCTTGACGGCCTTGGCGATTTCATCCGCTTTTTCCTTGGTGGGGATGCGGTTGGCTTTCTTTTCGTCCTCCGCCTGGGGGTCGAACCACTGGCCGGAGTAGTCCCCAAAGTCCGCGGTGACGGTGAAATAATCCTCGGGCTTGAAGTTAGCGATTTCGTGATAGCGCTTCACCAAAATGGCCAGCGTCGGCGTCTGCACCCGCCCGATGGACAGCAGCGCGTCAAAGCGCAGGGTAAACGCCCGGCTGGCGTTCATGCCCACCAGCCAGTCCGCCTCCGAGCGGCAGGTGGCGCTGCGGTACAGGCCGTCGTACTCCTGGGCGGGTTTCAGGGTGGCGAAGCCTTCCTTGATGGCCTCGTCGGTCATGGAGGAGATCCACAGCCTGTCCACGGGCTTCTGGCATTTGGCCTGGTTGTAGATCAGCCGGAAGATCAATTCCCCTTCCCGCCCGGCATCGGTGGCGCAGATGAGCTTTTCCGTTTCCTTGTCGTTCATCAGCTTCTTTACAATGCTGAACTGGGATTTCGTTTTAGAAATAACCTTTGTCGGGATATACTCCGGCAGGATGGGCAGTTCCTCCATCCGCCATTTTTTATATTTTTCGTCGATCTCGTCGGGCTCGCAGAGCGTGACCAGATGACCCACCGCCCAGGTGACCAGGTAATTGTCACCCTTCAGGAAGCCCTCGCCCCGTTCTTTGCACCCCAGCACCCGGGCGATGTCCCGTCCCACGCTGGGTTTTTCCGCTACCACCACAATCATGGCGTTCCCTCTCTTTCCTTACCGTATCATACCAAAAAAAAAAAAAAAAAGAAAGCAATCCAGGAAAATGCCTGCCCTGAAAACCGGGCAGGAAAAGCGCGAATCCGTGTCGAATAGAATCAAAATACTCCTTGATGGAACATTTCGGGAAAAGAGGACAGGCAATGAAAAAACTCTGGGAACTCTATCTCACTTTCGCACGGATTGGCCTCGTCACCTTCGGCGGCGGCTACGCCATGCTGCCGATCCTTGAACGGGAGCTGGTGGATAAGCGCCATTGGACCAGCATGGACGACCTGCGGGATTATTTCTCCATCGGCCAGTGCACACCGGGGGTGATTGCCCTGAACGTGAGCACCTTCATCGGCCAGAAAAAAGCGGGGGTCAAAGGCGCGCTGGTTGCGGGGCTGGGCTTCCTGACCGGGCCGCTGGTGATCATCACGCTGATTGCGGCCTTCTTGCAGAACTTCGCCCAGTACCCCGTGGTGCAGCACGCTTTCGCGGGCATCCGGGTATGCGTGTGCGTGCTGATTGTGCAGGCGGTGCTGCGGCTGTGGAAAAAGTCCGTGGTAGACGGCGCCGCGCTGGCGATTTACCTGATCGTGTTTGCCTTGAACGCTTTTTCTCCCCTGCTGCCTGTAAAGATTCCCGCCGCGGTGCTGGTGATCCTGGCGGGCTGCGTGGGCATGTTCATTTCCCTCCACCGGAGCAAGGCCGCAAAGGAGGGAAAGTAAGCCATGGTATTTCTGCGTCTGTTCTATGAATTCTTCAAGACCGGCCTGTTTTCCGTGGGCGGCGGGCTGGCGACCCTTCCCTTCCTGTATGAAATGAGCGGCAACACCGGCTGGTTTTCCACCGCGGACATCGCCAACATGATTGCCGTGTCGGAGTCCACCCCCGGCCCCATCGGCATCAACATGTCCACTTACGCGGGCTTCACCACCGCCGGGGTGCCGGGCGGCGTGGTGGCTTCGCTGGGCCTGGCCGCGCCGTCGGTGATCATCATTCTGATCATCGCCAAGTTCCTGGAAAAGTTCCGGAACAACCGCTTCGTGGAGGGCGCGTTCTATGGCCTGCGCCCCGCCTCCATCGCCATGATCACCGTCGCCGGGCTGAACGTGGCCCGGGTGGCGCTGGTGAACATGGACGCCCTCGCCGCCGGGAACTATGGGGAATTCTTCCTTTGGAAAGCCATCCTTCTGGGTGTCGCCATTTTCATCGGCCAGCGGAAGCTGAAATGGAGTCCGGTCATCTTTATCGCCATTGCCGCCGTCGTCGGTATTGTGTTCCAGTTTTGATAGAGGACACTGCAAGCCGCTACGGAGCAGGGGCCTCCGCGGCCCCTAAACCCCGCGGCAAGGGATTTCATCCCTTGCATCCCAGTAGGCGATTGCGCAAGCTTGGTAAAGAAAACAACCTCCGCCTGCCGCGCTGGGGTTACGGATAGTTTGAAGGCTTCTGGCCCAAGAAAGCCGGGAAAATCCCAGGGAGAAAGTTTACTTTCCCCTGGGGATTATTCCCAGGCTTTCCCCGGATGCGAAGCATCCGGGATGGCGGCTCTTTCCGCAGGCTCAATCGTCGCAAGTCCGCACAGCGGACATTGCTCGTTTCGCCTGATCTCACCGCCGATGAGATTCC
>CADBCX010000120.1 GCA_902793245.1 uncultured Eubacteriales bacterium
TGATGGCGGTGACGAGAATGAGCTTTCCCTTTTCAGGGAGTTCCCTCATTGCATGCAGATCCAGCTTGGCTTTGTACTTGCCGTAGTTTTCCACAGCATCCTCGGAAATCCCGAGAGATGCCGCGATGGAGTTGATCGGTTGAAGGGTGGCTTCCTGGGCGATTTCAATATCCGTAAGCATGTGCATCCTCCTGTTAATCATTCGGGTTCTTCGACATTATAAACGATAATTTGTTTTTTTACAACCTGTTCTTGACATCAAAATCATAAAAAGTCGAACGATTTATATATGATCGTCACAAACATCCATATTTCGATGCAGGAACCTATACACATTATCCAGAAAAAACAGAGCTGTATGTACGTTCAGGAGGGATGAATATGGAGCATGAACGGAAAAATGACACGGTGACGGCGCGCATTGCCGGTGAACTGGACCATTGCAGCGCGCAGACCATCCGGCGCGAGCTGGATGCGATGATCGCGGAACCGGGCGTCAGGAACTTGGTGCTGGATCTGAAAGACATGACTTTTATGGATTCATCGGGGATCGGCGTGATCCTGGGCCGCTACCGGCAGCTTCGCGACCGGGGCGGCAGCGTGGCGGTCAAAAACATGAATCCGCAGGTGGAACGGGTGTTCACCTTATCGGGAATGCGGCAAGTGATCAAAACATTGTAACGGAGGAATACCTATGGAAATCATCAATCAGATGGAGCTGCGGTTTTTGAGCCTGCCCGAAAACGAAGCCTTCGCGCGCGTGGCGGTCAGCGCGTTTGCCGTGCAGCTGAATCCGACCCTGGATGTGCTGGCCGATATCAAAACCGCTGTCAGCGAAGCGGTGACGAACGCAATTGTGCATGGGTATGAAAAAGAAACGGGAATCATTGAAATAACGTCCGTGCTTCATGCGGATGGACTGCTGGAGGTAAGCGTGTCCGACACGGGAAAAGGCATTGAAGACGTTGACCGTGCCATGCAGCCCTTTTTTACCACGCAACCGGAGAAAGAGCGCTCCGGCATGGGTTTTTCCGTGATGCAGACGTTCATGGACGGCGTGGCCGTGGACTCTGTTCCCGGACGGGGCACCACCGTGCGCATGAAGAAGCGCCTGCGGGAAAAATGAGCCTATATACCATTGCCCAATCGGGTGACCCGGAAGCCCTGTCCGCCCTCGTTCGTCAGCATATCCCTTTGGTGCAGGCGCTGTGCAGGCGTTTTTCCGGTTCAGAGGACGCGTTCCAGCAGGGGTGTATCGGGCTGGTAAAAGCCATCCGCAAATACCGGGAGGACTCTGGCTGCCAGTTTTCCACCTACGCCGTGCCGGTGATTCTCGGCGAAATGCGCCGGGCGTACAGCCATACCCTGGGCTGGCGCAGCCGCGCTGTGCTGAACAAGGCGAGGGCATACCAGGAGCGGCAGATCCGGCTGACCGGACAAGCCCCGGCCGTTGGGGAAATTGCCGCGCACGCGGGTGTCCCGCCCGAGGAACTGGCGCTGCTCATCGAGCAGGACAAGGGGCCGCTCTACGATGAAACAGGCGCTTTCTTCTCTTCCCTGCCCGACCCCATGGGCGAAAACTGGCTGCTGCGGTTTTGCATTCTGGATGTGCTCTCCCGCCTTCCGTCTGAGGAAAGCTGGCTGATCCGCCAACGGTTTGTAGCGGGCAGATCGCAGACAGAGCTGGCGGAAGCCTTATCCGTTTCCCAATCCCGCATTTCCCGGCGGGAAAAAGCTGCGCGGGAGCATTTCGCGCAGGCGTGGAACGATTCTTGACGCCACGAGGCATGTGCGTAGCGGAAAAGAAATTCCCTGTTTACAAATTCTGCTGTTTTTGGTATGATATTCTCAACGGAAAAGATGATCCCCAAAGAATCCATTGGCCCGAAAAAAGGAAAGGTGGGAAAACAGATGAAAAAACTTGTCGCCCTGCTGCTGGTATGCTGCATGCTGTTCGGTTATACCGCCGCGGTTGCGGAAAACATCCTGGACTCGGCTTTTATCAAAGAAGCCGAAGAACTGCTGAACAGCATCAATCTTCTGCGGGACATGGTGACCCTGAACGTGGAGTATCTCGAAAGCAGCGTGTTCAGCGCCAAGCTGAAAGGACAGGAAAACCTGATCGATCTGTCCGCTGCCACAGGCACGAACAGCGTGCAGGCGCAGGTGTCCGAGACGGATATTTCCGTCGCCGTGGACGGTCAGGCGTTCAATCTCAAGTATTCCGACGTGGAAGCGTTGATTGCCGGCATATCCGCGGGCGCGGGAGCCGCCGAGCTTGAAGTGTATCAGGAAATCATCACGCTGCTGCTTGAGAAAGCCATCATGCCCGACGTGGTGATGGAGGACACGGATGGCATACACATCACCTACCATTCCGACGAGAAAAACCTGCTGGCACGGCTGTCCGATTTCCTCGACGCCGTGATGGCGGAGGACAAGTACAGCGCCGCGCTGGAACAGGTATTGCTGGTGATTTCCAAATTGGCCGGCGGGGAAACGATGACGCTGGCGCAGTTCAGGGAATCACTGGAGGATGAAAAAGCGCGGCTGGAAACGCGGGAAAGCGACTTCGCCATTGACTTTGAATTCACCGCCGACAGCGCGTTTACCAAGATCGACATTTCCGGCGGGATCGGCACCTCCGCCGACAAATACGCCATGACCTGGGCGTACCGCAACGATGCTGATTCCTACAAGCTGGACGGCCTGCTTTGGGAAACCAGGGTGATGGGCGAAAAGACCCGCAAATATGAAATCACCGTGAAAGGGGATTTCAGAGGAAATGAGGAAAGCAACCTCTGGAGCTTCTCCATCACCCATCCCTCCATTGGCTTCAACCTGGAGGCCAGCGGTAATATGGAAAGCAATATGGGCTCCTTCTGCCTGTACTATAACCATCTGTACAGGATAGAAACCGGTTTTATGGTACAGGTGGATTACGCGGTGGAAGACGACGGCCTCATCGCCACGGCCCTCGTGACGCCGGGCAGGATGGGCAATTATATCGCCACGCTGGTGGCCGGGGAAAAGCAGTTCAACCTGACCGTGAAAAACTATTCCGGGCGCAAGCTGTTCCTGCTGAACCTGCTGGCGGACGATGAAAAGAACCTGAAATACGGATATATGGAATGCCAGCCGGATCTTCTCAGGGGCAATCCATACAACCCGAGAATTGCAGACACCAACAAAATCATCGCCGAATACGACGGGGAAAAGCTGGTCATCAAAACGAACGGCTTCATCATCACCTGCACCGCCACCTTTGAATCCGACCATGCCTATGTGATCACGCTGCATGCCGAGGGAGAAAACGTGAAGCCCGAAGAGGACACCGCCTATATCCGCTTGGAATATGAGGGCGAGGAAGGGAACTTCACCATCACCGGTCGGGTGATTGACCCCACCGGCAAGGATTATGTTGCGGTCAAGTTCGCCTGCGCTCCGACCGAGGGGATTACAGAGTTTCTTCGGGATCGGGAAGGCGTCATCAAATTGACCCCGGAAACCCTGCAAATGATGCTGAATCAATGACCTGCATAAAACCAGCGCCGTCCAAACGGGCGGCGCTTTTGCGTGCGGTTTTTTATTTTATTTCGCGGCTCAACAGGTCCAGCCACTGCCCGCAGCCTTCCTGAATGTCCCGGCAGGCGGTGTCGAAATCGCCGGTGTACCAGGGATCGTCTATCTCCCGCGGGTTGGGAGAATGCTCCAGCAGCAGGTGGATTTTTCCGTCCGGGTCTCCCCCGCAGATGCGGCGCATGTTATTGATATTCCATTGCTCCATGCCCAGCAGCAGGTCGTACTCCTGATAATCCGCTTTGGTCATCTGCCGGGCGCGCTTTCCGGAGCAGTCGATGCCCAGGGAATACAGCTTGCGTTTGGCGGGTGGATACACCGGATTGCCGATTTCCTCTGTGCTGGTGGCTGCGGAGGCCACGTAAAACCGCGCGCCCACGCCGCGCTTTTCTGCCATGTCCCGGAAGATGAACTCGGCCATGGGGCTGCGGCAGATGTTGCCGTGGCATACCATCAAGATCTTCTTCAATCTGACTGCGTCCTTTCCAGGTATTCCTCCAGCGTAATGCCCCGCCGGAAGATTTCTTTTGCGATGGCGATATCGTCGATATAGCGGATGTGCCAGGGTTCGTAGCTGTAGCCTGTGACGGCTTCCTTTCCTTTGGGATACCGCAGGATGAAGCCGTAATCCGGCAGCGCTTCATGGATGATCCTGAAAACCTCCGGCTGTTTGAGCAGGTCGTCGTTTTCGTTCACCCACGCGCCGTCCACCATGGGAATGATATCCATAGCCAGGCCGGTGTGGTGTTCGCTGGTACCGGGCTTCGCTACGGTTTTTAGGGCGTATTCCTCGCCATAGGCGGCGATGAAGTCCGCCATCAGCTTTTCCTGGTGCCTTACGCTGCGGTAGCCGGAATCCGCGCCGATGATCACGCCTTTTTCCTGCAAACCCTTTTTCAAAGCGTAAAACGCTTCGGCGGTTTTCTTTTCCACCCGGTACACGCTGTCCACGCCAGCCACCTCCACCAGTTCGATGGTGTCCCGAAACGACGGGCTGATGGGGTGCCGCTGATTCACCAGCGTGAGATAGTCTGTCATTCTTTCTTCATCCTTATTCTTTCGTTCCCGGCTGGATCAGGCGTACGCCGCGCTTGGCGACATACTCCATGGGCAGCCAGTATTCCAGCCCGCCGTATTCGTCGGTTTCAAAGAACCAGCGCGCGCCGGGCATATCGTCCAGCGTCAGGGCGGCGCGGTATACGCCGGGGCGCTTCTCGTAATACTGGGAGGCGTCCTTGATGCGCTCGAAGGTCGCCAGGGGCGCGGAGTCCACCACGCGGATCATGCTGCCGTCGTCCGAGATGCCGCTGACCATGGCGATGTGGCCCCGGGCGATGGAGAAGGAGAAGAACGTTCCTTCCCGAATCAGCTTCGCGATCTTCTCCGGCTCGTTGATCAGCTCGCCCTGGGTGGTAAATCCAAAGTCCCGGGCGGCGGTGTTGATGAGCAGGGTGTTGTTGGTGCCTTCTTCGGGAATGAGGCAGTAGGCATATTTTGTCGCCAGGTTCGCGGGCAGGGCGGCTTGTTCCGTGTGGCCCATGCGGTTCAGCGCGTGGCTCAGGGTGAAGATGGCGCAGCCGGACTTCGCCAGGCTGCTGTGGCGGTATCGCTTGTCCTTCCACCAGCCGTCCTTCTGGCTGTAGATTTCCTGAACGCCGTCATTGGCGTCCAGGCTGCCGTCCACGGTAAAGTCCGCCTGGGCGGTCTGGTAGGTTCCCTTTTCGTCGGTCACGGTGACGTATAGCTTGTACTCTCCCGCCTGCCGGGGCCGGTAGGCGGCCTTAAAATGCGCTCCCGGCTTGGATTCCACGATCTGAGTTCCGTTCATGTACAGGGTATACTGCGCCTGATGCAGCGTCCAGGCGTTCACTGTAATATCTATGGTCTCGCCGATGGCGACGGTGTCGGCGCTGAGGGCCAGTTCGATTTCTCCCTCCGGCAGCAGCGCCGCTTCATGGGTCAGTACGGCAAACCCGTCGTATTGGGCGATGTAAGCGACTTTGCCCGCTTCCGCATCCACCAGCGCGCCGAACAGGTATTGATCCTGGTCGTTGAAAAAACCGCAGCGGTAATATCCGTTTTCCACGGCGGTGATGCCGTATAGCTTTTCCTTGCTGAACGCCTTGTACTTTTTCCGCAGCGCGGCTTCGGCCTTGGACAAGGCTTCCGTGCGGGTGATACTTCCAGTTTCCGCATCCGTATCCTCCGGCCCGGAAAGGGCCAGCGCCGACGCGGGCACATAGCCGCAAACGCCCTTGGACACGATCACCAGGCACTGGCCTTTTTCGATTAAAGTGACGGCCACCTCGTCGCCGGGGTTCAGGGTGGCAATGCTCTCATCCTTGGGGTTCGCGGAAACTTTTACCTCCGTCTGCTGCACGGCAACCGCAGGCTCCTTCATCCATGCGATTTCGCCGGAAGGTTCTTCCTTCTGATAGGACAGGTCTTTGGTTTCCACATAGCCGGTCACGCCGTCCCGGGAAACTTTTGTCCAGTCCCCGTCGGTTTTCTCCACCAGCACGGCTTCCCAGGCCCCGACGGGCAGCGCCACAGCGGCGCTTTCCTTGCCTTCCGCGGGATGAACCAGCATCAGCAGCATGCCTTCGTCGGAATAGATTTCCTTGCCGACCATGTTTTCCGGCAGCTTCAAATATTCCGTTTTGACATAGCCGCTTTTCTTTTTATACGTGATTTTCGACCACGTTTCCCCCACTTCCTCCACGTCCACCATGGATTTGTTGGGAACGGATTCCAGCAGCTTGCCCTTGTCGTCGGGGGTTTTGCGCATATTCAGCGGCCCCTTGGGCGTCACCACCCGGGCCGGTTCCGCCAGCGCCGCGCATACCATCAGGCACAGCAGCGTCACAGCGGCGATCAAAACAAATGCTTTCCTTGCTTTCACTTTCGTAAGCCCTCCCAGTCCGCTGAAAAAGCGGACGGCATGATTATAGCACAAATCATGCATTTTGGCTACTGGGCGGGTTTCCTTCCCGGCCCAGATATTTTTGAATCTCGGCGATATACCGTTCTCCCGCCGGGCTGAGAATACTGTTTTTCCTTGTGATATAGCCGATTTCCATTCCCCGGCCCGCTTCCATCTCCGCGTCCCGGAAGGGGATGGCCACATAGTCGCTGCCGTTCAGTTCTTCGCAGATGATGCCGGAGCAGAGGGTGTACCCGTTCAGGCCCACCATCAGGTTGAGCACCGTGGCCCGGTCGCAGCACTTGATGAGGCGGGGATACTCGTTGGTGGACAGAATTTCTTCTGACAGGTAGAAATTGCTGTTGTCCCCCTGCTCGAAGGACAGGCAGGGATACGGCGCAAGATCGGCAAAGGAAATGGATTCCGCCCCGGCCAGCGGATGCCCTTTCCACAGGTACACATAGGCGTCGCAGCGGATGAGGGGAGAAAACTGCAAATTGGCGGAGGACAGCAGCTTCAAAATCGCCCGGCGGTTGAAGTCATTCAGATACAGAATGCCGATCTCGCTGCGGGAGGAAGCCACGTCGTCCATCACGTCCTTCGTGCGGGTTTCCCGGATGGCGAACTCGTACTCCGCCACGTCGAAGGTTTTCGTCAATTCCACAAACGCCTTCACCGCGAAGGAATAGTGCTGGGTGGACACGGCAAACTGGCGCTTGCGTTTGCCCTGTTTGCTGTATGCGTCCAGCAGGTTCTGGTACTGGCTGTACACCTGCCGGGCGTAGGGCAGGAAACTCAGCCCCTCCGCCGTCAGCGTCACACCTTTGCCGCTGCGGTTGAAAATCAGGATGCCGATTTCCTTTTCCAGCTCCTTCACCGCGCTGGTCAGCGAGGGCTGGGACACGTAGAGCTTGTCCGCCGCCTTGTTGAAGGAGCCTGTTTCAGAGATGGTGATGATGTAGTTCAATTGCTGCAAAGTCATAGAATCACCCTGTTTTATGATTTCCCGAACGCCTCTATTTTATTGGAAACAACAGGAAAAGTCAATCCGGATTCATATTTTCTTCTTCCCGCGGGCATACTGACTTGCGACAAGGGAGATGATTGCTTGCTGTATTTACAGCTGAAAGCCCGAGCCGTCGCCAGTCCGGGGGAACAGCTTCTGGTGCGCCACGTGGCCGACGCCCTGGACAGCGAAGGCGCAAAGGTGATGGACCTGCCGGTGGAGTGCGTGACCAAGGAGGGCGTGTGGCGATTGCCAGCCATGGCGCTGGTCAAATCCGTGATGGCTGCGGACCCGGATGTTCGTATCCTGGGGCCGTCGGAATGCTTCGTCCATATCGTTCCTAAAGACAAACGGAACCGCGCCCGGCCGTTTCGGACAGCGTTTGCCTTTCTTGTGCTCCTGGTCGGAAGCGCTCTGGCCATCACCTGGTTCCATGCCGACGTGAACATGATGGACGCGCAGCAGGCGCTGTTCCGGTTCATCACCGGGCACCAGGCGGAAAACGAATGGCTGATCACCGGGCCTTACGCGGCGGGCGTGTTCTTCGGCGTGTCGCTGTTCTACGCGCTGCTGGGCAAGCGCCGCTCGGTGGCTCCGCTGGAAATCAAGCTGGAGGAATACCGGCAGGCGGCGGAGCAGGTTTCGGGACTGACGCCATGATTTGGGACGTTGTTCTGCAAGTGTTCCTGGGCGCGATGGGCGGCGTGACGGTGGGCGTATGCGCCGCGCCGCTGTGGATGATGCTGCAGCTTCCTATGCGGTTGACGGACGTTCTGGACGCAAAAACGGATATGCGGCTCTGCGGCTGCGCCCTGGCCATTGGCGCCACGATCGGCACCCTGCACATCGCCGGGTTTCTGCCCTTGGTGTTTGGCATCCTTGTGATGGCGTTAGGCGGCTTTTTCGTCGGCATGCTGGCTTCGGCGCTGGCGGAAGCCGTGGAGGTGGTACCGGTGTTTTTTGACCGGCTCAGCATCGCCGTGGATATGCGCTTTGCCGCCGCCGCTCTTGCCATCGGCAAAACCCTGGGCGTGATTCTGGCGGCGATGGTGAACTGAATGGCTCGTTTAGAAGTGAGGAGTTAGGAGTGAGGAGTTTTATATAGTCGAACAAGAAAATCAAACTCAAAGCATCATCATTCTATAGCTCCTAACTCCTCACTCCTAACTGAAAAAGCGAGGTGCCTATGTATCATTCCCCTTTCCCCCATCCTCTGGATTATCTGCCCCGGCCCGGCAATCGGGAGATCCGGGTGCGGGATGTTTCTCCCCTTCCTCCGATCCGAAATGAAAGGACGCAAAGCCATGCAGCAGAAAGCAGACCATAACCAGGCACAGGAGCGTTACAAGGAATTAGTGAAACGGCTGACGCCCAAGTCCAAGCTGGGTCAGGGCTGCTTGCGCGCCTTCTGGGTGGGCGGCGGCATCTGCATGCTGGGC